>CAIXAQ010000615.1 GCA_903917425.1 uncultured Bacteroidales bacterium | reverse complement strand
TTTAGCGGGAATAACGTTTTTCCGATAAGTAATAAAGAATACCGTTGAAACGGAAAAAACTTATGAAGCGGATGCCCGGTGCGCGATAATAGTAAGCAAGAATACCAGGAGCGCAATTACCCAAATGATAAAGAAGATAAAAATATAAATTTGTGAGACTTATGCCCGCACTCGTCAGAAAATAAGACGAGCGCGAACAGAGGCATGCATATCTATTTATTGTGAAGAGTAATAGGCCGCTGGTACTTATGCTTGGCCGGTTGGCGAAGTAATTCACTTTTAAGATGATATTTCCCATTCGGATGCAGCTCCATAATGACAATCTGGCAATTGAGCGGATTTGCATGCAATTCAAATTCTTCAACAGACCAGTGGAACCATCTCATGAGGAATAACCTGATGCTCATACCATGTGTTATTATAATTGCATTTTCAGGAAAACTGCTTTTTGTAAAATCCCTAAGAAGAGTACCCAAGAAATCACTAACCCTGTCGAATACATCAGCACAGGATTCGCCATCCGGAAACCGAAAATAGAAAGGACCATAAGCATCTCTTTCTTCTTCAATTTTTTCATTTTCTTCTACTGTCCTGAGATGCCCCCTTTCCTGCTCTCTAAGCCTTGGCTCCTCAATGAAGTTGAATTGTTCGCGTGGGAAATTATTAACGATATTTTCAAAGGTTGAACGAGTTCTAAAAAATGGTGAAACATAAAAGAACAGACTTTCATCATTTACTATCGTTTTTAATTGTTTCCCGGCTTCACTTGCCTGTTTTATGCCATTTTGTGTTAATTCAAGAGCGTAATCAGGTTTATTCTTATAAATGCAGGGTTCTGAATTGCCTTCTGATTGTCCGTGGCGTATCAATATTATTCTTTTCGGATGCATAGTAAATATCTGGTTTCTAAAAAGTATAAGTTTCTAAAATTATAAAGAAAATTCAAGTTGTTTGTCGCATTTTTTGACATATTTGGACAAGCGGTGGTTATTCAGTTGTAATCCGGTGGTTATCAAATAGTATAGAACCTTACCGTATTAACAAGTACCGTATCTCATTTGGTGGAAAATTCAAGTTCATTTAAATTCATTTGTTATTTCTAAGCGATATAGTTATCTGTTTATTGTGCAGGGAAATTGGCCTTTGCTACTTATTGATTGGCAGGATGGCGGCCTAATCCGGGCAGCGGCCTTCTTTGGCGTTCCCACTGGCCTTTCGCAACATTTCCTTCTACTGCACGTCCTCTCGTATTAATTTTTCCGGTGACGGTTGTAGTAAGCTCCCGGTGATTTCCTTTATTCTTTCCTGAGGTATATTGTTTTATCAGATTGTGGTAACTGGAATGAACGTACTGTTTCTATATCGTCAAGTTCCGGGTTATCGTGCTTCAACAGGTAGAAGCCATATACCCGTTTTAAAGCAATAAGTAAAGTGTCGCTAATAACTATTCCTTTTTGACTTATTTTAGAAATAATATCTCCAAACTTATAAATACCTGATTTTGAGAAGGCATCGATAACTTTAATGCCCGCAATCAACAACCTTGTCTGCTTTGTGCGCAAGACAGGTATGTCTGTTTCATTTGAAGGATGGCGATGAATAACGCGCATAACGGCTTTTGCATATGATATGTCTCTTTCATTATTCCAGCCTTTTGATACCATGTACTCGTTGGCCGCTTTCACCATTGATGCGAGTTCCTCATCCATTTTCCTGATTTCTTCCGGTGAAGGCATTGGATGGTATGGTGCTTTTTTCGGTTCCGATGATTCATTTGTATCGTCCATCGCTTATATTTTTAATATTGATCTACCTTGTTTGGTTATTTATATTTGTAGATTTCAAATGTGAGAATATATTTTCCCTTTTTAGAATATGGCAAGGCATTCACAGATATTAAATGAGATTATCATACTCATTAATCTTTTGCTCTAATCTTTTGGCAAGATAGTAGTTTGCTTTGTGAAGTTCGTTGAGAATTTGTTGAGCCTCTTGTTTATAAGCATACTTTTTCTCGTTTGTCCAATGGGATGGCGGTGGCTGCAGATTGGTAATACGATCGGCAAGTTTTACAGCCCATACTTCGAATGGCAATGTTTTTATGCGGTTAAGACTATCCTGCATTTGCTGGTCTTTCGGGAGATCCGGTTTTTTTGATAAGGCAGAAACAGCATTGGCTATTTCGATACCAAAGTTGTTTTGTAATTCTTCGAAAGTGGTTGATGTGTCTTCGATGGTGTCGTGCAGCAGGGCTACCTGAACGGCAAATGAGGTATTTAAGCTGGGTGTTTCTGACGCGGCAGTGAGTATTTCCATCGCGACGTTGCTTAAATGAACGACATAAGGCAGGATTGTGCCCGGAACATTTTGATCCATTAAAACATGTTTCTCTGTTGCAAAATTGATTGCTTTCTGGTAGAGTGCTTGTATTTCTATTTTAGTTTTTTCAAATTCTTTGCAAATAGTGCCTACCCTACTGATTGCATACTTGCGAGCTGAGAAGTGCTGGTTACTATTCTGTTCTTTCGGGTCATCGGGGATTATGGAAGGATCGTCGCCGAAATCATCATACTGTGCAAATAACTTTTCCGGAGTTATTCCACTTTTCCAATTTGATGCTAAAAATTTATCAACGATCGCTTTAGCTTCAACGAGGGCTTCTTCATACGTTTCGAAATGACCGATATCATCTGCTTCGGACTCATCCGAGTAATGAAAGCTGTCGTAAACTCTTAAATGGAATGACATATACTTATTTGTTTTTGTTATTATCAAAAATATTTGCCCATTTCATTATCGTTCAGTTTTGGGTTGTAGGATGATATATGGGAGCAAACATAATCGGTATTGATGGTTCTTTTAACAACGATGGCCTGACGTTTTATTTCGTTGCAGATGTATTCGATTTCGGCAAAGGTATAGTTTTCGGATAGTTCGGCGATAAGGTCGTAGCGAAGTTTATCCTGGGGGTAGTTTTCGAGGTAAAGTCTGAAGGCTTCTGCTCTTGCCTTTAAATCGGGTGGCCCGATAAAAATCTTTTTATCAAACCGTCCCGGTCGTAAGATGGCTTCATCAATGTTTGAAATGTAATTTGTTGCTCCTATTATTATAAGACCTTCGTTTTGCTTGTTGTCCATTTGGGTAAGTAACTCGTTTACTTCTGCTTTGTAATGAAAGGAGACGTCGGAATTATTACGGGATGGTGCTATGGCTTCCATTTCGTCAATAAAAAGGATGCAGGGTGCTTGTTCGCGTGCGTTATCGAAAACTTTGCGTAATTCGAGCTGTGTGCCATGAACAAAGGTGCTGCCAATATCGGATGGTTTTAGTTCAACCTTAAATCCGCAAGGGAGTTATTAACAAACCCTTTTAAAACATTGTGTATAAGTATTATACACAATGTTTTGAGGGTTGAAAAAGATCACCTATTTTAGTGCTACCAAACAAACAAAGTAGGGACGATAACTTTTTCGGCATGAAATTACATAAAATACCAACTCACGTAAGCCCTTTTGCAGGGATTTCTTTTGTTAACGATGCGTTTAACAACATTGGATTGACTCAACTCATTGATAATGAACTCGGAACAAGGGTTAAAACAACAGGGTTTTCATACAGTGACATAATCAGAAATCTCACCAATATTTTTTTTAGTGGAGGCGATTGCGCTGAAGATATTCAAACTCATTTGGGTAAACACCTAAAATCTATACCCGGCAACCATGTTCCAAGTGCAGACACGATTTTGCGAGGGCTAAAAGAGCTAGCTACAGAAAATACCACATACATTTCCAAACAAAAGAAGTCCTATGATTTTAATGTCAACAAAAAGCTCAACAGCCTAAATATTAAGTCATTATTGCTGACGGGTCAATTAAAGGCAGATACCTATTATGATTTTGATTACGACAATCAAATAATTGCCACCGAAAAATACGATGCCAAACTCACCTACAAGCATACAAAAGGGTATTGTCCGGGTATTGCAACTATCGGAAACAAAATAGTTTATATCGAAAATCGCGACGGCAATGCCAATGTAAAATTTGAACAAGCCTCCACACTCACCAGAGCATATGATCTTTTAAACGAGAATGGGATACAAATAAACCGTTCGCGGATGGATGCCGGTTCTTATGGAAAAGAGATTATCGAAGTGGTTTCGGCCAATAGCAAGATGTTCTATATCCGGGCAAACAAATGTACAGAACTTGCCATGCAAATATCCCAGATTCAGCAGTGGGATACTGTAGAGATTAATTACAGGAATTACGAAGTAGCCTCCATCCCGTTTACTCATTTTTTTGCCGACAAGAAGTATCGTCTGGTTATAATGAGAGAAAAAAGTAATGATATTCAGATAGATATGTTTACCGGGGATGCATTCACCTATCGTTCCATTTTAACCAATGACCATCAAAGCACCGAAAAAGAAGTAATCGAATATTATAATCAAAGAGGAGGCAGCGAGAAACATCTTGATGTGATGAACAATGATTTTGGCTGGAAGCATCTTCCCTGTTCGTTCATGAACGAAAACACGGCATATTTAATCATCATGGCAATGGCCAAAAATTTTTACAATTACTTCATTGAGAAAGTTGCCACTGTTTTTGAAGACATTATGCCTACTACCAGGATTAAACGCTTCATATTCAGGTTTATATCAGTAGCAGGTAAATGGGTTTATTCGGGAAGGCAATGGGTGCTGAAATTGTACACCAATAAGCTATACGAGGAACTCGCAATCTAAATACAAGCACTTTCGTATTAATTTGAATGACAGTCGGGATATCTATGTCCGGAAATTTGGTTGTTATTATCTTTATAGCGCTGTATATCAATGATATATGTTTATTTATATCAAGATAAGGGAAAGTGAATGGTATAAGCGATAAATTCCAAATGTATTTTTATTTACAAAATCAGTTTGCGAACCTTATTCACTCGCCCAACCTGCAAATTTTACAAAATATCTGCTCATTTTGCCAACAAAAAGGCAAAACATTTTCAAAAAATGGTCAAATCCGGCTGATTAACTTTTGCTTGCGGATTTAAGGATTTCGTTAAAATTGATACTGACGGTCACGAACTGGAGGTTTTACAAGGAGGAATGGATTGTATTCGCCGGTTTAAACCAGCAATTATAATTGAAGTTGGGTTATACATATTAAAGGAAAAGGGCGTTAAGTTTGAACAGTTTTTTGATTTATTTGAAAAGCAAAGTTGTGACTTTATTAACACAAAAAATGGGCATAAAATAACGCGGGAAAATTACACCCAGGAATTTCCTGCAGAATCAACTCTCGACGTTTTAATCCTTTTCGCTTAATCAGCGGATGAGGCTTTTTTTGAAAATACTGTGCGCAATTCGTAATAACCGGGAATAGGCACTTTCACCATCCGGAGCAATTTTATAACAATTTTGTTTAATCTGATATATTTCCCAACTCTAAAAAGAATGGGGTCGAAAAGAGGAAACCACATTTGGCTAATTTGAAGTGCCAAAATAGTAAACCCACCTTTTTCAGTAACTAAAAGTTTAAATTCGTTTAAATCGGCATATTCTCTTAAATGAGATGTATCCAGAACCGATTCACCATGCCGTTTGCGGAAATACCAGGCCCACTTTCGCTTGTATACCGTACTTAAATATGCTTTCCCGTGTGGTTTCAATAACCGGGCAATTTCCTTAATATATTTTGGTTCATCCAAAACATGTTCCATGACCATAGTCGAAATTACCCAATCTAAACTTCCCGATTTAATCATTGGTATTTCATCGGCAGGACAGGCTAAAACTGTTATCCATGGAAAATTATCCTGAACGCGCCTGAGCCTGTCAATTTCTAAATCTACAGCAAAGACGGTCTTTTCATCAGAAATGTACCCTTCTTTAAATAAAAGATTGAACCATGGCCCATCTCCGCATCCAAGATCAGCTATAGAAACAGGACCGGATTGTAAAAACCGTTTCAAAATTCCCGGAAGTGTTAACTTGTCAAAATGAAGTGCAGTATCATTATATTTTTCATTCATGATCGTCCTTAATATTATAATTTTATTCACAATGTAATTTAATTTATTAAATGCAACCCTAAAAAAATTGCTTTGTCCGAAGAATCGTTGAACTGTGTAAAAAAACATAAGTTCAATGCGATTTGATTTAATTATTTTAAACTCACCGATGTGATAGTCAGTCTTTTCAATGCTGTTTTCATAATATAAAAGTCTTTCAATATAAGGTTTATAAACTATTTCAAAAACGTCAGTTTTAAAATCAAACCACTTTCCAAGCCAGATTGTCATATTTTTAAAATCAACTTTGAGCTTATGAAAATGATAAAAAATCAGGAATTCCTCGACCTCTTTTGTCCTGATTATAATTTGTTTGTTCTTAGATATAAAACTGAATTTTAAAATATTCCAGGGAGCAATACCCGCGCCAGGATTATGAATATCATGAACTCCATGAAACTTTGTTTGAAAATGATCCAGATATTTCTGATCACCGAATTTATCCCCTTCGGCATAGCTAAAGCACCAATTTATGCATTCTTTTCTCCACCAATCCAGTGGGGTCTTTCCCTGCGTTGAGTCCCTGAAGAAAACAAACTGCACACAATACTTGCCACTGGTCTTTGAAAGATCATATTCATGGGAATAATTATGAGGGGTAAGCCCAACCGCATGTGGGGTCAACTCATTGAATATTGACTCGGGAGAAGAATAAAAATAGAGGTCTGCATCCAGGTAAGTGCACTCAGCCAAATTGAATTTTTCAATAGCATATTTAATAGTTGAAGGAGTGCATGTCCAACAATATTCAACATCTGTGCGTAAGGGTTTGACAGCCAATAATTCTTCATCCTCAAATTCTTCCAAACCAATAATGACCGCCTTATCAAGTTGCATGGAAAGTAAAAGTTCTTTTGTACGCGAATCAAAAGCAAAAATATAGAGGCAGAATTCATCATGGACATTGCAAAGGGATTCATATAATGCCAGACCCCTCGATAAATATTTAAAATTAAATAATGTACAATAATTGTGTTTCTTCATCTCTGTTTTTTATTGATCAGTCATTTTTTTTGAATAGAAAACCTTTGAATTTGGACCTGATGTTTATATTTTCAGGAATTTCGAAATCATATATCAGATCATATTTGGGGTTGAAACGTGATAAAAAATTGTTTTCATTAAAAAACCAGGCACAATATTTAGCTTTATAAATCCAAGGAGCAACTTTATGAATTGTCAGACGGTCATTCCCTTTTTCAATAAAACGGGTTTTGTCAATTATAATATAAGCCAAATTTTTTGAGAATACGTCTTCAAGAATTTCATAAGGTTTTTCCAGATATCCCAAAACACCGGAAAAGAGAATAACATCAATATCAAATAAATTCAGGCATTCATCGATTGAATAAAAAAACCGCAGATTATTGTCAGTAAAATTGGCATTACCTACTTTAACAAAATGAGACTGTTCAACTATACACCAATTGCATTCAATTAAGGAATCCAGGAATAATTTATTCTGAAAATAACTACTTCCCAATGATCCGCCAAAATCCAACACATTTAATTTACCCCCATTCCTGCCTGCTATCCACATCAAACCAGCAAGTAAAGGAAAGGAATATTCGATTTTATCAAAGGTCATTGAGTCTCTTTCATACGGGATGAAACCTTCTTTCACCATTAACGAGGATTCTATCACTTTTTCAAGAATATTGGTTGAATTATAGCCAGAGCACTTTTTATCGGCATCTGACCAGGACGAATAGTTACCCCTCCAACCATAAAACAGACCGCTGATTTTCCGGAGAAAAACTGGAGGAAGGACGTCCCTTAAAAACTCAGAGATTCTTTGATAGTTTAATACTGACATGTTTCCCCCTTTTCAGATTGCATCGACTAAGATTATTCCTTCCAATTATTCACTGTATCTACTACTCTTTTTACTTCTTCATCAACCATCACCTGACTTATAGGAAGGCTAAGTACCTCCTTATGAATCGCTTCGGTAACCGGGAAGGTCATCCCATTATACTCAGCATAGGCAGCTTGCTTATGAGGAGGGATTGGGTAGTGAATTAAAGTTTGAACACCATTATTCAAAAGAAAATCCTGCAATTTATCGCGTTCGCTGCACCGTATGACGAACAAATGCCAAACATGCGCTGCACTATTAAGGACCAAGGTTTGGTGTCCGGCAAATGGCATTGTGATAAAAGGATTTTTTATGTTTTTGCAATAGAATTGCGCAATTTCCCGGCGCCTATAGTTGTCTGCGTCAAGGTACTTCAATTTTACCCGTAAAATGGCTGCCTGAATTTCATCGAGGCGAGAATTCATTCCTTGGTACATATTTATATATTTTCCCGATGAACCATAATTGCTTAGAATTCTAATCATTTTAGCCAGTTCATCATCATTAGTTGTAACCGCTCCTGCATCACCGAATGCACCAAGATTCTTTCCCGGATAAAAGCTGTTACCTGCGGAATCCCCGAGTGATCCAGTTCGTTTTCCCTTGAAGAAGGCTCCCTGGGCTTGCGCATTGTCTTCAATCAGTTTAAGGTTGTATTTCTTACAAAGGTTTGCTATTTTATCCTGGTAAGCATTCTGCCCGTATAGGTGAACAATCAAGATAGCTTTGGTCCTCGCAGTAATGGCCATTTCAATCCTGTCAGAATCAATATTATAGGTTGAAATGTCGGGTTCAACGAGAACCGGCTTTAATTGATTATCTGTAATGGATAGTATACTCGCAATATAGGTATTTGCTGGAGCAATAATTTCATCTCCCTGATTCATAAAACCCATCTCGATATAAGCACGAAATATCAGTCGCAAGGCATCCAATCCATTACCTACGCCAACGCAGTTGCGGGTTCCGCAGTATAGAGCATATTCAATTTCAAAGTTCTTTAGCTCTTCGCCAAACAAATAATGACCTGAATCAACGACCCTCATTAGAGCTTCTTTGATTTCCGTCTCGTATTTTTTGGTGATCTTCTGCAGATCAAGAAATTTTATCATGGCCCGGTATTAATTCTTTGAAACTCGGGATAATCAAAAATGTAATCCGTAGGATCGTACTTATGCGAAGTTAATACCAGACATATCGAACCAGAAGAAAATCCCATTTCCGCCGCCCATATACCCGGCGGAATATACAAGCCGAAATAGGGCCTGTTCAGAGTGACTGTCCGCTTATTTCTTCCATCATCAAGCATAATGTCGAAGCTTCCACTGGCTGCAATCAGTAATTGGTGACAAGTTTTATGAGCATGTGCGCCCCTGTCCTCTCCCCCGGGTATATCATAAATATAAAAGACACGTTCAATTTCAAAAGGGATGTCCCTAGAACCTTCAATCGGAGTAAGGTTGCCTGCTCTGTCCTGAATCCGGGGAAATTCAATTACCGAACAATTAAATATAGTTGCACGTTTCTTCATCATTTTACCATCATCTGAAAATTTTTGTATTCCATAATATAATCGTTTTCCTTGTAAACATCTGAAGCAAGAATCAGACACAGCGAATTTGTTGAAAAATTTTCAAGAGATCGCCAGATCATTTTAGGAACAAATATGCCATAGTACGAGCGGGTAAGCGAAAAAACCTTCTTTTGCTTACCATCATCAAGCACTATGTCAAAACTCCCCGACAAGGCAACTATAAATTCATTTAGTGTTTTGTAGGCATGTCCTCCCCGTTTTTCGCCCCCTGGTATATCATAAATCCAGTATGTCCGCTTTATTTTAAAAGGGATATGCTTTCCCCCTTCGATATATGAAAGGTTTCCTCTTTCATCTTCATTCTTAGGCAATTGAATGACTTTGATGTCGGCGAGTTTCATTTTTATGAATTTTTTATTACGGCAACAGAACAAACATAGCAACTTAAATAATGCGATAACAATATTTTTTAAATTAAGTTCGGATATGCTGATCAATTCAGGTAACTTGTGTCATACTAAATTCATTATTTATGCCAATACTTAATGTGCTTTATGAAAATATTCAAAAACCATGGCAGAAATAATATATAAGCTGAGATTACTCCTGTAAAAACAAATTCCACAGCTAAGTAACGGGAACAAAAATATGTAACGATTACAATATAAAGTGATGATAAAAATAGTGCATAATAAAAAGGGTCTTCCTTGTGTGCACGTAAATAATATGCCATTGAATTAATTAAATACATGATTCCCCATGCAATGAATAAAATTACAAGATTAGATAAACTGGTGAGCCTATC
>CAIXAQ010000614.1 GCA_903917425.1 uncultured Bacteroidales bacterium | reverse complement strand
GAACCAAAAAGGAACACAAAACACAAAACACATAACACTAAATTAAGAATGAAAAAGTAAAGAGCTTGCAATACTTAAAAATTTTGTGTTCTGTGTTTAATGTTTTTGATTCCTTACCGAATAATATACCAGAAAAAACATCCGATAAAAGATAAGACAATACTACACCCTATCATTCTCTATATATCATTCCGTATGGCCGAAAAACACAAAATCGTAAGCAAGGAGTCCTTACTCCCGTTTGTATTGGTAACCGCGCTTTTCTTCCTGTGGGCACTGCCTAACAACCTGAATGACATTCTCATTCCGCAATTCATGAAATCGTTCGAGTTGACACGATTGCAGGCTGGTTTGGTACAGTCAGCCTTTTACCTGGGGTATTTTTTGCTGGCAATGCCGGCGGCACTTATCATGGATAAATACAATTTCAAAACAGGTCTGATTATCGGCCTGCTGCTTTTTGCGGCAGGATGCTTCCTGTTTTGGCCTGCGGCAGGTTCCGGCAGGTATGGGTTCTTCCTTTTTGCCCTGTTTGTCATAGCAAGCGGACTGGCATTTCTCGAAACAGGATCAAATTCTTTCATTGCCGTTCTTGGCGATCCTGCTACCTCGGAACACAGGCTGAATTTTTCACAGTCGTTCAATCCGCTCGGATCAATGACGGGAGTGCTGATAGGAACGGTATTTATTTTCTCAGGCACCGAATTGTCCAATATACAGACCGAGGCTATGAAATCTGCCGGAACATACAAGTCATACCTTCACGAGGAAATTATGCGTGTTGGCCCACCATACCTGGTAATTGGCTGCATTATACTGTTGCTGGCGTTTCTGATCTGGAGAACAAAGTTCCCTGATGAGAAAAAAATGACTGACACAAAAGGTAATGACAAGGGGAAACTTAAGGCTTTGATGCATTATCCGCATTTTTTAAGAGGTATTGCAGCCCAGTTCTTTTATGTCGGCGCCCAGGTCGGAACCTGGAGTTTTATGATTCAGTATCTGAAAGATTACATGCAGAAATCGGAAAAAGAAGCCGGAGCAATGTTGTTTATATCCATCCTTGCTTTTGGAATAGGCCGTTTTGTGTCTACGGCTCTGATGAAAAGCATAGCTCCCAAAAAACTTATGGGTGCTTACAGCGTAATAAATGTGGCACTTTGTGCGACATCAATCATCATGCCTGGAATTATCGGGGGCTGGGCATTGGTCGCAAGCAGTTTCTTTATGTCGCTGATGTTTCCAACCATATTTGCCCTGAGTGTAAAAGGACTCGGTCCCAATACAAAACTTGGAGGCTCCATGATCATTATGGCAATCATCGGAGGTGCAGTCTGGACTCCACTGATGGGTTTTATCTCTGACAAAACACATAGTATGGCCCTGGCTATTACCATTCCTTTAATAAGTTACCTTTTTATAATCTACTATTCCTACCTGGGATCCAAACCTTCTGGACCCTTGTACGAAGCACCCGAAACCATTGCCACTGATTCATAATCAGACACAGAAATTCCTTTCCAATTTACAAACGGAAAATTCAATCTCTAATTCATAATCCATATGAAATCAATTTTCTTCCCATTCATCTTATCGCTGATCAGTATTTACACTCTCGAAGCGCAGGAGCAGGAAGCGCCTTATATTGTTCCAAAAGATCCTGAGGTCGTGAAAAATATTGAAGAATGGCAGGATCTGAAATTCGGGATTTTCATGCACTGGGGCACTTACAGCCAATGGGGAGTGGTTGAATCGTGGAGTATATGTCCCGAAGACGAAGGCTGGACCCAGCGCAAAGGCCCGTTTTCCAGCGATTATTATACTTATAAAAAAGCATACGAAGACCTGCAAAAGACTTTTGACCCCGTAAACTTCAATCCTGATAAATGGGCTGCGGCCGCTAAGGATGCCGGTTTTAAATATATGATACTGACATTTAAACACCACGACGGGTTTTGCGTGTACGACAGCAAATACACCGATTATAAAATCACAAGCCTGAATACTCCTTTTCACACAAATCCAAAAGCAAATATCGGCAAGGAAACAACCTCAGCATTCCGTAAAGAAGGCTTTAAAATCGGAACCTATTTCTCGAAACCCGACTGGCATTGCGAATCATACTGGTGGCCGTATTTCCCGCCAAAGGACCGGAATGTAAATTACGATCCGAAACGCTATCCCGAACGCTGGCAGCAGTATAAAGATTTCACATACAACCAGATTGAGGAAATTCTTTCAGATTACGGTAAAGTGGATATACTGTGGCTCGATGGCGGCTGGGTTAGGCCACAACAGAGCATTGATCCGAATATCGACTGGCAAAAAACTATACCTTACGACCAGGATGTTGATATGGCAAAAATCGCAGCAATGGGGCGCAGGCATCAGCCTGGGCTTATAGTCGTTGACCGTTCCGTTACCGGTGAATTCGAAAACTACCGCACTCCGGAGCAGCAAATTCCGGAAAAACCACTGGATTATCCCTGGGAAACCTGTATGACGATGGCTACTTCATGGTCGTATGTACCCGGCGATATTTACAAACCAGCCGGCACCATTATTCACTACCTGGTTGATATTGTTGCCAAAGGCGGAAATTACCTGCTGAATGCGGGCCCCAGCCCTTTTGGCGACTACGATACCGTTGCGTACTCAAGGATGAAAGAAATCGGTGCATGGATGAAGATAAATGGTGAAGCGATTTATGGAACCAGACCCATTGCACCCTATAAGGAGGGAAATATCTGTTTCACACAGAATAAAAACAAGCGGGTAAATGCCATCTATCTTGCCGGAGAAAAAGAAACAAATCTGCCACCTGTTGTTAAGATCAAAGGCATTAAACCTGCAAAGAATGCGTCCATACTTCTATTTGGAGCGAAAAATAACCTGAAATGGAAAATAGTTAATGGAGAAACAGTTATCACAATTCCGGCCTCATTGCAAAAAATGCCACCTTGCAGGTATGCGTGGACGTTTTCAATCAGCAAAGTTGAATGAGGTTTTATATTGGAAAATGATCAGTTGACAATGATAAACAGGCAATTAACAAAATCAAACAGTCAGTTGGCATTGACAAACAACACTTTTACATCAAGCAATAACAAACGGAAAGTCGGGGGCGACTTCAATTTTAACTCCGACTCAGAATCATCATTACTATGCGCTGATTTATCAGTAAAAAAAATCAGTCTAAATTTCTGATCGGCACAACTTAGAAGCCAATATTTTTATATTTTTGTGATTGCAAACCGAAGCATACTTTTCGAAAAGGTTTGTTCGCAAACACGGGGATTTATGGAAACTACACTCTTCATTCCTACCCTTTTAAAAAACTACAGACGCTTGTTCGAGTGCCTGATGTTCTATAATTAACCTTTCCTCCGAATTATTGCTTTTAAAGCTATCATCGATACGCCATTCCTGTTGCGATCGTTCCGTTTTACCTGTAAATGTATTTCCACACCAGACTTCCAGAAAGAAAAACCATGTTTGAGAAAATCATACCCCATACCAGCACTCCTGAAAGACCGGCAACAACCGAAGGCAATTTCTACGAACCTAAGAGCAGTAAAATCGGGCCGGGAATGAACGAACGCGTTCAAAAACTCAGGAAACTAAGTTTCGAGACCGAACCTTCCCTTTCGATTGAACGTGCCCTTCATGAAACGGCTTTTTATAAAGAAAATTTCGGAAAATACTCCATCCCGGTTTTGCGGGCCATGAATTTCCTGGATCATTGCCGGAAGAAAACGATTTATATCGGAGAAGGCGAGCTCATTGTCGGCGAGCGCGGCCCAAAACCAAAATGTGTACCAACCTTCCCGGAACTTACCTGCCACAGCGTCGAGGATTTTTATGTGCTGAACACACGCGATATGCAGCGTTACAGCATAAGCCAGCAGGACATCGACCTGTACGAAAAAGAAGTAATCCCCTACTGGCAAGGCAAAACCCAGCGCGAACGCATTTTCGATCATGTTCCCGATGAATGGCGGGCTGCCTACGAAGCCGGTTTGTTTACCGAATTTATGGAGCAGCGCGCACCCGGGCATACCTCCCTCGATGGCAAAATTTACCAGAAAGGGATGCTTGATTTCAAAAAGGAGATCGCGGCGAAGCTATCTTCGCTCGATTACCTGAACGATCCGGATGCCACCGACAAGGCTGAACAATGGAAAGCTATGGATATTTCGTGCGATGCGGTTATTGTTTTTGCCGAACGCCATGCCACCCTTGCCAGGAAGCTTGCCGCTGAAGAAATCGATCCAAAAAGAGCTGCCGAACTTCTGAAAATTGCGAAAGTATGCAGCCATATTCCGGCAAATGCACCGCGCAGCCTTTGGGATGCCATTCAGATGTATTGGTTTGTACACCTGGGAACTATCACAGAATTAAATGGTTGGGATGCCATGAATCCCGGTCATTTCGACCAGCACCTGGCTCCATTTTATTACAAAGAAATTGCTGAAGGCACCCTCACAAGGGACGAAGCCAAAGAACTTATTTCCTGTTTCTGGATCAAGGTGAACAATCACCCGGCTCCTCCAAAAGTGGGAATTACCGCCCGCGAAAGTGGTACCTACAACGATTTTACAAACATCAACATCGGCGGTGTAAAAGGCGACGGGACCGATGGGACCAGCGAGGTTTCGTATATTATGCTGGAAGTAATCAAAGAGCTTCATATCCTCCAACCCGGAAACTCGGTGCACATCAGCGCCAAAACTCCCGACAAATTCCTTCATGCGGCAGCGCATGTAATCCGGCAGGGACACGGTTACCCCTCGGTTTTTAATCCCGACATCTATATACTCGAAATGCTCAGGCAGGGAAAATCACTGCAGGATGCACGCGAAGGCGGCTGCAGCGGTTGCATCGAAGTGGGCGCATTCGGTAAAGAAGCATACCTTCTGACCGGTTACCTCAACGTGCCGAAAATTTTTG
>CAIXAQ010000613.1 GCA_903917425.1 uncultured Bacteroidales bacterium | reverse complement strand
TGTATTTCACGAAGGAAATTGTTCTGTAACGTGAATGGTAACGAATGGAGGGTTTAATAAGGCATCTGCGGAATCGTTCATTAATGAATTTGTTGGATGAAAAGTTGGCAGGGTTTCCATAATTCAGGATGATGTACTGCTTAACATAGGGCTTTACCGGGAGTTCTAAGAAAAACATGATGGAAGATTGTTTTTAAGAATGAAAAAGGATCTGTAATGGGTTAGGATATTTCCGTGTTTTCACAAGGTTATTTTCAAAGTAGAAGCTAAATTAATAATTTCATAATTCAGGGCTTTAGCCAGGGAGTGCTCCATGACTGCCCCTTTGCTTTGCCGCCAGTTATCGAGAAGGCAAATCTTGTCGCAGTTGGTAAGCAAGGCAGTGATACATATTTTCATTGCTGTTTCCCAGGGTGTTGCTGGATCCACCAGTTTCATAGGGTTTACCACTTTATAACCGGCTGCTTTCAGATCCGTTTCTGCCTGGTTGAAATGGTACAGTGCTTCAAAGCGTTTCATGTTTGACACTTTCCCTGCGATGTACACTTTTCCGGTTCCTGTTGTCTGAGGGTTGGAAATTTGCTGAACAGTGAGAAGCTGCAACTTTTCAATTATTCTTGGTGCCATATCCAGAATAGCATCCGAAGAAATGCGATTCTGCAATATATCCGCCAGGCCGTAAATGAGGGATTCTGTATTCATTATTCACAGGTTTGTAAAATTTCAATGAGTTTTGGCATCAGGATGTTTGCATACGTGCGGGTATTCAAATTTTTGATGGTATGAATGACGTCGTAATATCCAGGTCCGGTTGATTCACTGCCAACAACTAAAAACGAAGTACCCTCTTTAGAAAAGTTACATCCGGATAAGTGCCAGATAAGCATATTGTCAATGCGTGTTTGGACAAGGATTTTAGCAGCCATTTTTAGTATATTATTTTGGGCAAAAAATCAATTAGTGCATAGAATGAAAAAATCGGAATTTGAAAAAAATAAATTTAGGTTTACCCTGCTGTATATTATTGTTCCTACGCAACAACGTTCCAACAGAGCCCAGTTTATAAAAGCCTTTATTCTCTTTTACAATAAGTTAGCTTATGTTGGAACGGTCTGAAAGTGTTGGTGGAGCTTTTTAGCGTTCCAACTGAAAAAAGGAAATTGTAAAAAACAGTAGAGATGTGTTCCAACAAGTTCCAACAGAAAAACAATGTTCCAACAGCAACCTCTATATATAAATTATTGATTATTAGATTTTTATTATTATTTATAGGTACGTGTTGGAACGTTGGTATGTGGGAGCATAAAAAGTGCTCAGAATTTTTTAAATTAATTTTCATTTTTTGAGGGTATTGAAATTTGTAAAAAGCAGGTAAAAGCCAAAAACCGAAAAATGTCAGAAAGGCAATTCATCATCAATATTTTTGACATTTATAGTTTTATTTGATACATTATTTTCAGGTGTTTGTGTGGGATCATACGTGAACGATTGTTCGCTTTTTTTCATCTTATCGAGGTCGATTCCAAGCTGAGCGAGTTTATCATAATCCATGGCGATGCAG
>CAIXAQ010000612.1 GCA_903917425.1 uncultured Bacteroidales bacterium | reverse complement strand
TTCAAAGAGGGAAATTCGAATAATGTAGGCATCGAAAGTGCTTTCAACAGCGAGATGCAAGGTTCGGCCGGTAAAAGGCTTTACCAGCGCATTCCCGATGGAAACTGGCGCCCGATGAACCGGAGCAACGAAATTGAACCTGTAAACGGGGCCGATATTCTGACTACTATCGATATCAATATACAGGATGTCGCCGAGGAAGCCCTGCTAAGGCAACTCGAGTTTAACCAGGCTGACCACGGCTGTGCTATACTGATGGAAGTAAAAACAGGTGAAGTAAGAGCTATTGCTAACCTGGGGCGCAGCAAAGACGGTACTTATGCAGAGCTTTATAACTATGCCATCGGCGAAAGTACAGAGCCGGGATCCACATTCAAACTGTATTCACTTTTGGCGGCTTTTGAAGACGGAAAAGTCGGACTGAACGATCTTGTTGATGTTACGGGCGGTGTTACACAATTCGGCAAGCGCACCATGAAAGATTCGCACATGGGCGGCGGCGTCATGACCGTTCAGCAGGCCTTTGAGAAATCATCGAATGTCGGGATATCAAAAGTTATTTACAAAGCATACGCATCAAATCAACAGGCTTTCGTTGACCGCTTGCATAGTTTTAGCGCAAATAAAAGGCTTGGACTCGAAATAAAGGGTGAAGGCAGACCTCAGATTCTTGGTACCAAGGACGGCCTATGGTCCAATTCGTCACTGCCATGGATGTCAATTGGTTATGAAGTTGCACTCACTCCCTTGCAAATCCTGACTTTTTACAGTGCTGTTGCCAACAATGGTGTAATGATTAAACCGCATTTTGTAAAAGAAATCCGTAAAGCAGGTTTGCCGGTTACCAGCTTCGAAACTCAGGTGATCAACCCTAAAATTGCCTCAAAAGAGGCGATTGCCATGGCAAAAATCATGCTCGAAGCGGTAGTGGACCATGGAACAGGCTCTGCATTGAAAAACCCGATTTATACTGTTGCCGGTAAAACAGGGACAGCACAGGTTGCCCAGAATCGCGGAGGTTATAATAAGACAAATTACAAAGGATCTTTCGTTGGTTACTTTCCCGCCGAGAATCCAAAATATGCCTGTATCGTGGTAATCAACAACCCAACCCAGGGTGGTTATTATGGCGCTGCTATTGCTTTACCCGTTTTCCGCGAAATTGCCGACAGGGTTTATGCAACCGATCCCGAAGTGGGTAGAAATTGGATCGATACAACACATTCCACACGAAATAATCCTTTGTATGCAGGAAATACCAGTGATATCAAATACCTCAGCAAATGGCTCGGTTATCCGATGTATATGCCCAATGCCGGCGAATGGATAACATTGGTTTCCGACAGCACCGGAAGCAGGTTTGCCTCGGTGGCATACGATAAGGAAACGATTCCCAGTGTAATCGGGATGGGAGCCAGCGATGCTGTTTTCCGGCTCGAAAAGCTGGGGGTAAAAGTCCAGGTAGCAGGCGTTGGACTTGTTAAAAAACAGTCGTTGCCTGCAGGAAGTAAAATTTTGCCCGGTACCCCAATACTGTTAAGCATGGGATTTTAAAACTTACTTACATAAATTAAAAAAAACTAAAAGAATCGTGAAAATGAAGGCCCTGGTTGATTTACTCCGCAACGTAAAAGTTGATCATTTAGAAGGTGCTGCCGACAGAACTGTCAGCGGTATTACTTATGATTCGCGGGAAGTGAAAACCGGTAGTTTGTTTTTTGCCGTGAAAGGAACCCGGGTTGACGGGCACAATTTCATTGACCAGGTTATTGAGAATGGTGCAAATATTATCGTTTGTGAGCACCTTCCTCAGACTATAAATCCAAATGTTACCTATATCCAGGTTTCCGACAGCAGTTACACATCGGGGACTATTGCATCCAACTGGTTTGGTAATCCTTCGCAAAAGCTTAAACTCGTGGGAATTACCGGCACCAACGGTAAAACAACGACAGTTACCCTGCTTTTTAACCTTTTCAGGGAACTTGGTTATCATACGGGTTTGCTTTCAACCATACTGAACCGTATTGATGATGAATTAATCCCTTCGACTCATACAACTCCGGATGCAATTAACCTCAACCATCTTTTAAATGAAATGGTCGAAAAGAGTTGCACCTATTGTTTTATGGAGGTTAGTTCGCATGCGATCGTTCAAAACCGTATTGCAGGACTGACTTTTGCAGGAGGTATTTTTTCAAATATCACGCACGATCACCTCGATTTCCATAAAACTTTCGAGGAATACCTGAAAGCCAAAAAGCGCTTTTTTGACGAATTGCCATCCACCGCTTTTGCTCTGACCAATATCGACGATCGCAACGGGATGGTAATGTTGCAGAACTCAAAAGCTGCGAAGCATACTTATAGCTTTCAGAAGCTGGCTGATTTCAAGGGTAGGTTTATCGAGGCTCCTTTGGATGGTTTGCACCTGGACCTTGACGGCAACGAAATCTGGTGCAGGCTGGTGGGCCGTTTTAATGGTTACAATCTGATGGCTGCCTACGCTGCCAGTGTTTTGCTGGAACAGGATCCAACGGAAGTGCTGACAATACTAAGCAATCTCGAAAGTGTTGAAGGTCGTTTCGATTACATCAAATCTCCGCAAGGCATTATTGGAATCGTTGATTATGCGCATACACCCGATGCATTACAAAATGTGCTTGAAACAATAAACCAGCTTCGCACGGGCAATGAAATGCTGATAACGGTTGTTGGCTGCGGTGGCGACAGGGATAAAGCCAAACGCCCGGTGATGGCTCGCATTGCGGCCAGGCTGAGCGACAGGGTGATACTAACGTCCGATAATCCACGAAGTGAAATTCCGGAACAAATAATTTCGGAAATGCTGGCCGGAGTCGAGAAAGAGTTTGCCCGTAATGTGCTGAATATTACTGACAGGAACGATGCCATAAGGACTGCCTGCGCCATGTCGCGCGATAAGGATGTGATTCTTGTTGCCGGGAAAGGTCATGAGAAATACCAGGATATCAACGGTGTGAAACATCCTTTCGATGACAAGGAGATTTTAAAAAAATACTTACTCTAAACTGAATAACAATAAGTTATAAATGTAAAGCCAAGCCATATGCTGTATTATCTTTTTACATTTTTAGATAAAGCTTACAATGTACCCGGAGCCGGATTATTTCAATTCATTTCGTTCCGTGCAGCAATGGCTACGATATTTTCGCTCTTTTTCGCACTTATATATGGCAAGAGGATCATTAATTACCTGCGCGCGAAGCAAATTGGCGAAACCGTTCGGGAACTTGGCCTCGAAGGGCAGATGGCCAAAACCGGCACTCCTACCATGGGTGGTCTCATCATACTGGGTGCAATCCTGATACCAACCTTGCTCTTTGCAAAAATCCTGAATATCTACATACTGCTAATGCTTTTTGTAACCATCTGGCTTGGATTGATCGGTTTTCTGGATGATTATATCAAAGTTTTCAGAAAGAACAAAGAAGGACTTGCCGGCCGGTTTAAAATCATGGGACAGGTAGTTGCGGGGCTTGTCATCGGGTCAGTATTGTATTTTCACCCTGGAATAGTGATCCGTGAACGTTTTCCTGAAAAAAAGATGGTTGTTAAAGTTAAATCGGAAACACTTACCGCATTCGAACAGGTAAAAGACCATAATAAAAGATTTAAAACGACTCCAGTTAAATCCACTAAAACAACAATCCCATTCTTTAAAAACAACGAGTTTGACTACGCTGTATTATTGAAATGGACTGGCGACGATTATAGAAAATATGCCTGGCTGATCTTTATCCCCTTTGTGATCTTTATCATTACAGCTATCTCCAACGGGGCAAATCTCACCGACGGCATGGATGGGCTGGCAACCGGAACATCGGCTATAATTGCCATCACATTGGGCCTGTTGGCCTGGGTGAGCGGTAACATTGTGTTTGCCGATTACCTCAATATCATGTATATACCTAATACAGGTGAACTTGTGGTATTTATCAGCGCGCTTTTAGGGGCATGTGTCGGATTCCTGTGGTACAACTCGTATCCGGCCCAGGTGTTTATGGGCGATACCGGGAGTCTTGCGCTCGGTGGAATAATAGCGGCTTTAGCCATCATGATCCGTAAGGAGTTGCTTATCCCTGTCTTGTGCGGAATCTTTATTGCCGAAAATCTATCGGTGGTCATACAGGTTTCCTATTTCAAATACTCGAGAAAACGGACAGGAGAAGGGAAACGGATTTTCCTGATGGCTCCTTTGCACCACCATTACCAGAAGAAAGGATATCCTGAGCCGAAGATTGTAATGAGGTTCCTGATCATTGGTATTGCTTTGGCGCTGGTTTCGATCATCACATTAAAGATCAGGTAACGGTTTGATAAATGACTAAGAAAATAGCCATTCTGGGAGCAGGCGAAAGCGGGACAGGTGCAGCAGTGCTGGCTAAAAAACAAGGATTCAGGGTTTGGTTATCCGACTCGGGAAAAATTAAAGAAAAATACAAAAACGTTCTTTCTCATTTTGAAATAGCATTTGAAGAGGGCATGCATTCTGAAGCACAGATTTTGGATGCCGATGAAGTGATAATTAGTCCCGGAATTCCTCTGACAGCGCCTTTGGTAAGGAAAATCAAGGCAATGCTGATACCGGTGATCTCGGAAATAGAATTTGCATCGCGCTACACCAATGCCCGGAAAATTTGCATCACCGGTTCGAATGGTAAGACTACTACGACACTCCTTACCTATCACATAATGAAAAATGCCGGTATGAATGTAGGACTGGCCGGGAATATCGGGGAGAGTTTTGCCATGCAGGTTGCCACAAACGAATTCGATTGGTATGTTTTGGAAATCAGTTCCTTTCAGCTCGACAGCATGTTTGATTTTAAGGCTGACATTGCCATACTGACAAATATTACCCCCGATCACCTGGATCGCTACAACTACAAATTTGAAAATTACATCGACTCGAAATTCAGAATTTGCCAAAATCAAACAGAACAAGATGCCTTTATCTATTGCCTCGATGATGAAGTGAGTGCAGCGGAAGTTTTAAAACGCAAGTTTAAAGCCCGGATTTACACCACTTCCATTCAACCCGGAAATACCTCATCAGATGCCTATTGTATTGAAAATAAAATATGTATAAACATAAATAATAACCCTTTTACCATGACATTGGAAGAACTGGCCCTGCAAGGCAAACACAACGTGTACAACTCGATGGCGGCATCGGTAGGCACTAATCTGGTCGGTATCCGTAAGGAAAGTATCCGCCAATCGCTTAGTGCTTTCGAGAATATGCCTCACCGTCTTGAGTATGTGGCACGTATCCATGGCATCGATTTTATCAATGATTCCAAGGCTACCAATGTTAACAGCGTCTGGTATGCACTCGAAACAACCAATGCGCCTATTATTTGGATTGTTGGCGGAATTGATAAAGGCAATGACTATACCAAACTCGAAGAATTAGTTGCCCAGAAAGTGAAAGCAATCATTTGCCTCGGAGTTGATAATACCAAAATTATTGCCCTGTTTGCCGACAAAGTGGAAGCAATTTACGAAACTCATTCGGCTGACCAGGCTGTTCTTACCGCATATACGATTGGCAAAACGGGAGATACCGTGCTATTGTCACCTGCCTGTGCCAGCCAGGATTTATTTGCCG
>CAIXAQ010000611.1 GCA_903917425.1 uncultured Bacteroidales bacterium | reverse complement strand
GATACACCTGATACATCTGAGCCACTTGATATTAAACCAACCTTTGACCCTGATTCAATACTTGACTTTTACAAAATCCATATAGGTTTCTTTAACGAAGAAGATCGAACTTTACTATTAAAACTACTTGAAACCGGGGATGATTTAGCCGCCAGAATACTATTTAAAAGTAATGGTAACAGGTTAACTGATTCCTTTAAAAAAATGATCGAACATAACCTTATAACGGGCTGCCAGAAAATAGATCTACAAACCTGGATAAGCAACAACTTTAGTTTTCTGTATAGAAACACAATTAAACTATTCACAGAAGATTATATTGAGAAATGTATATCCAGAGATTACTATCCATGCCAAAGCCCTTTAATTGAAATAGTTAACGGAAAAATTCAAAAATTCGATCCCTCTAATATAAGGAAACGCAATAATCATTAAATATTTTATGCTGTTGCTCTACCTAAAATAAAACAGCATTGTAACAGCCCTAAACACAGCACTAATATTGCGACATTATTCACTAAATAATGTTAGCAATGGAAATTACATTTGAACAACTCCCGAAGGCAGTCAACCAGCTAAATGAGAAGGTGGACGCTATTACACGGCTATTAATTGATAATATTTTTGAATTAAAGCCAGAACCTGACCGTTGGTTCGATTTATCCGAACTTTGCGAATACCTTCCTAACAAGCCCACCAAGGCGACTGTATATGGCTGGATACAGGACCAAAAAGTACCTTACCATAAAGGCATCGGCCAAAAAAAATTACATTTCTTAAAAAGTGAAATCGACTCCTGGTTAAAACTTGGGAAGCGTAAAACGTTTGTCGAAACAGCAGCAGAAGCTAATAGTTATCTTATTAACCACAAAAACGGGCTGAACCATGGAAAATAACCAAGAGAACAGCCCAGATTCTTTGCAATCAGCATGCAAAGATGTTCAATTTACCGATAAGTCAGCCCTCAAGTTCCTTTATGAGTTAATGTTGGCTGAAAACCGGAAACGCTATCCAAACAATCCATATCCGCTTACCCCTAAGCGTTTCAATCTTCGTAATTCCGCTGATCTGACGAAAGCCATAATAAAGTGGATTCAGCTTCACGGATTTCAAGCCAATCACCTTAATCCTAAAGTGCGTTTGATCGATAACAGCTGTACAGCCACTGACGTAATGGGGCTTAAACTCAGACATGGGTCGGAATATCGAGCGTTAACTCATGGCTCACCAATCATTTCAGCAACCATTCATGGACAATCAGTGAAACTGGAAATCAGAAGCAATTCATCCAATTACGGGCAGTATGAGCTCCAAAAGCAATATAGGCATCAGGTAGAACAGTCCGGTGTTTTATATTTCATAGTGACCTCGTTCGGGCAATTTGCAGACTGGTTTTACACTCTAATTGGCAGTCGTCATGAGTAAGGAAGAATTTATGAGTAAGGAGGAGCATGAAGCCTCAGGTATGGCACAGTTTCAACCAGGCCAAGAATTAAAGATCGGTATTGAATCTATAACCGATAGTGTATTACCATCTGAAACCAAAATGGTCACTGATTCGGGTCCTGATAAAACCAATAAATTCATGCGTGTTGGTGTTGAATATTATAAAATAATCATCAAACGTGATAGGTTCGGAATAGACAGGACTAAACTGAAAAGGTGGACTAAAGAGGAGATAAGGCAAGATTACGGGAAGGATTACATAAATAAGATTCCAAAGTATGATGATTTTTGCATTGTGCCAGATAACCTAAACTACTCAGCAGTGCATGGAAACTGCTATAACCTGTATTCAAAGTTTCAGCACATCCCCGTAGAAGGCAAATGGGAGTGGACACTGAAATTATTAAAACAAGTGTTTGGCGAGCAGACTAATTTAGGAATCAGGTACCTCCAGGTATTATACTTACACCCTGACCGGACATTGCCCATATTAGTTTTGGTTTCGAAGGAGCGGCAAACTGGAAAAACCACATTCCTGAACTGGTTATTAATGATCTTCGGTGATAATATGGTTGTGATCGGTCCTGAGGATTTGGAAAGTGTTTTCAACTTCATTTATGCCACTTCAAATATAATTGCAGTGGAAGAAACCCTAATTGAAAAAGCCATCACTGCCGAAAAAATCAAGGCTCTCACCACAAAAAAGAGCCTCGCAGTTAATCAAAAGTTTGTCAGTCAGATTACGCTTCCTTTTTTCGGAAAGATAATAATGACATCCAATAATGAGGAGAAATTCGCCAGGATTGAGGATGATGAAATCCGGTTTTTTGTGCGTAAGTTAGGAATACCTGCATTCATCAACCACAACATTGAATCAGACCTCCTTGCTGAAATACCTGCTTTTCTTCAATACCTAACCACATTACCTCCAGTTGACTTCACGGTAGGTCGTGTTCCATTCACCACAGATGAATTAAACAATAATTTCCTGGAAGCAGTAAAAAGGGAAAGCAGGAGCGGACTGTATAAAGAACTGAAAGAATTATTCATCGACCTGTTTGAGAATACTTCAAATCTCACTACTGAGGTTTACGCCACACCCGTTGACATAAAGGAAAGGTGGTTTCGTAACAACAGCAGAATTGGAGTCAGTTATATACGAAGCGTATTGAAAAATGAATTTGGAATGATGCCTCAGGAAAACATGAGATATTATCCGTTCGGTGAATCCGTATCAGGCAGTAAAACAGGTACGCCTTATGAATTTAATGCCAAAATGTTTGGAGTGGGAAAAGCACCAGAATCTGAAAAATTAGAAGATTAGCAGCCTTTTTTACTTTTTTTGTTAAAAACCTAAAAATGTTTTTGACACGTAAAACTATACTCTAACAAGGGATTCGAAGGTTGTCAAAATGTCAAACATTTTTTTAAAGTTGCTGCCTTTTTTATTTGGGTGCATAGGTACAATAACATAATACTATTACTATTATTTCTTTAACTTTTTAACAAATAGACATAATGGTATTATAATCAGTATGTTATGCTGTCAAAAAATTGTCAACAAATTGTCAAAAACTGTCAATATTTTAATAGTACGATAATGTTAAGCACTTCACAAACACCGGCACTTCCTGCACAAATAGTTGGACCCCAAAGAGTGGATTCGATGTGCATTAATCATGAAGCCTTCATTATATATGTACGTACCAAACAGTTCATGAAAAAACGATTCAGGGGCATTGATGAGGAAGGGGCGGTACATATCCCAATGGTTGAAATTGCTTCCCGATTTTTTCCATACCCTAAATTCAATTGCAGGAAGGAACTGCGAAAGCTGGTAGAAGGAGGACTGTTGAGAATAACAGAAAGCAAAAGCCCGGAAACAGGACACAAAAAATTTCAGTATGAAGCATTACAACCGGGCAAGGTTGACTTATACCTGATAAAGCCAAGGCCAGGTAACTCTGACCCCGAAACCCAGCAAATGATTGAATACCTGAAACAGGTTACTGTCGCTCAGGGAGCACCGGAATTGCCGATATACTTTCAATCGTTCCTGGATTTCCGTGATGATTGCATGAACCTGTTTGTGTCAGTGGACGAATTTGCAGGGCGGATTCATACTCCCATATCGAATCTTCAAAGTCAAATCAGACCCTGCTTGTTGATTGATGAAGAACCAACCGCCGGAATTGATGTAGCTACTATGCAACCGTTGTTATTAGGAAAAATACTGAAACAGGAAATTGGCACCAATGATTTCACTTGCTGGCTTGAGTCGGGAGAGGATATTTACATCATGTTGCAACAGAAGGCCGGATTGCTTACAAGGGATGAGGCAAAGGATTATTTTTTCAAAATCACTTTTGGGTGGCCGAATAATAAACTTGCGGAGATGTTTGGGAATAGCAATTGGATCGAGTGGATTAACGAATACAAAAACCGTGATGAGCCGTTAAAAACAATCCATAAGGAAAAGACACACAACAACGTCGCATGGCTATTGCAGACCACCGAAGTTAATGTAATGCGCAAGGTATGGCGTAAACTAATACATGCCAGGATTCCATTTTTAACAGTACATGATGAAGTTATCATTAAACAATCCGATCGGCACGAAGCCGAAATGCTATTCCGATCGGTACTGGATCAGGAATTCACGTTCTATAAATTGAACATAAAGCAGGCGATCTCTGACATTCAGAATGGTGTGTTGGCAGGAATGCCATCAAAGCCAGAACCTGCGCCGCAGCCCTTTCTTATACAGCCAGAACCAATAACAACACCAATCCTATTCATGCCTTTACCACCACCGCCTGATTTAAAGCACGACTACATTGCAGCGGACGGTATCCTTTATACCCATTGGCCCGGGCTTCCTAACCTATGTTAAAACTCTAAATCAATATCCAATGGAAACTTTAGTACCTGTTTTTAATAAATCCGGCTGGCACTTTGAACAGTTAAAACGTGTTGGCCAGGTCGCTATTTACAAGCGAACTAATATCGAAAACCCAACAGTGATTTATTTTGAAACTATATACATTGTAATCCAGAAAGAAAAAGTAACCAGGATTGCAGGCAATGTTGTCAAATTCGCTTCACAGGAAATTTATCCATCCAGCGAGCAGTTTGGTCTATTTGGTAAATGCTGTGTCTCATTGGAAAAAGCTGAACAGTATTACCGGGAATTTACTGTTGGGAATGTTCTACAACAAACGATCACCTCAGATTCGATGTCACCTCTCATTTGAGCCTAAAAACGTATAAAACGGGTCAACAAATGACCCAAAAAGGTGAACAAGCCATGCTTAGATGTGTAAAAAGAAACACACAAACCATGTTCAATCGATGCTTATTTCTGATTAATTTACGGTTGAAGAAGTTAATTTCATCCAAAAGGCATTGAGCCAACCAAGTTCAAGGGCTTTTTACAATTCAGTAATAATATAAGCTACACAAAAGTTAATTTCTCATCCGATAGCTCCTTCTCTCCATCAAAACTATATGCAGCCAGGTATCCGTTTTTAGCAACGCTATAATCAAGGCAGCATATGTTTCCCCTTATCAATTGTGGATGGCCAGTCAACCAGTAATGGCCAAAAAATACAGGTTTTTCGACCTGGGTATAATATTTAGTGTCATTAAGCAAAGGTTTATCCACCGGATTTTCTGGCGAATGATCAAGTGGAATAACACTAATCTGCTTGAAAGTAGATAAGGATGGATCTTCCCACCATTTTATCCTGATTTCACTGCGCTTTATTCCATCTTTATCGGTAAAGGACAAACCTACCGGCATCCTGACCTCTTTACCTTTTAGCGTTTCATCAATAGTCCTGTATAATTCTGTTCTTGTGTTTACTGATTGATGCAGTAGCTTTTCATCTAACCTGTCATTTTTTAGTATTGAACGCAGGAATGCAATATTTGCGCTATCCCAACAAGCATGTGCAGCCCTGAAATTCTCAGTTTCGTAAAAAAGTGGCAGTGTTTTAAACCAATCTATATAATCTTCGTATTCTTCCTGCCTGTTCTGGAACTGCCGGAGTGTTTCATAGTGCTGAATAATATTTTTAATCAGGTGTTTGCGTAAGTGGCCGCCATCACTTTCCTGGTAATGAAAGCATATGGCATTGTATTCGTGGTTACCCATTAAGGCGAGTGCATTACCACTTTCAACCATTTTCCTAACAATCATCAGGGTTTCCCGGATTTTGGGCCCCCGATCAATATAATCGCCTATAAACAACACTTTTCGGGTTGGATGGCTATAAACTCCAGTTTTATAAGAATAACCCAGCTTTCCCAATAACTCAACAAGTTTATCAGCATGGCCGTGAATATCACCTATCAAGTCGATCATAAATACTATTTGATACTCAATTATTGTTTTCGTGTCACCTATTTCAATATTCCCAATTCGAATGGCTTACCGGAAGCTGATTCAGTTCATTTTTC
Organism: uncultured Bacteroidales bacterium; assembly: GCA_903917425.1. Taxonomy (GTDB): domain Bacteria; phylum Bacteroidota; class Bacteroidia; order Bacteroidales; family UBA4417; genus UBA4417. The sequence continues at coordinate 2,479 of CAIXAQ010000611.1, read as the reverse complement.
AGGTGCTTCCATTCCGGAAGGAGGGTATTCATGATAGCTACAAATTTATCATTGTGCGAGCGTTCGAGGAGATGGGCCAGTTCATGAACAATAATATACTCAATACAATGGAGCGGTTTTTTAGCCAGTTCCAGGTTTAACCATATACGCTTTGCTTCCCGGTTACAGGTGCCCCATTTGGTTTTCATTTTCTTAATGGCCAATTCATTCATTGACACATTCATCAGCTTTTCCCACTTCTCGATGATCGGTGGAGCAAGTTCTTTCAGTTCCTGCCGGTACCACTCGTCCATAATAACCTGCCTTTTGGCTATATCTGTATTGGGCCTGACATATAGTTCAATAGTATGGTGTTTCAGAACTACAAAGGGTGGAGCATCATGTTCGATTATCTTCATTAGGTAACGCCTGCCAAGAAAGTAATGGCCTTCCTTATACAGGTATTCCCTGGGTGCTTCCCGTTCCTGGGCAAGGAAATTCTGCTGCTGTTTTTTAATCCAACCTAATTTTGAAATAGCATAAATCCGAATGGTATCCATATTCATCCGTAAGGGCGCAGCAATACGCACCCTTCCCAATGGCGGATAAACACTAAGATGCACATTCTTAATGTCTTTCAGTACCACATCAATGGTAATATCATTCAGATGCAATTGCTCCATCTTAGTACTCGGGTTGATTCTTTACGATTTCAAAAATCCGTTCTGTTTCAGCTACACTACCCAGCACATCATAAATAGCTTTTTTTACTGCCCGCTCCCTGGTGTCAATTCCACGCCAGCCGTTTGGTTTGTATTCGACTATGTTATCATGCACCTGAATAGCCAATGCTTCATTCTTGCTCAGATTATTATAAAGAGCCCTTTGAGCGGGAGTTTTAAGGGATGGCGGTGTATTGGGTTTGATCCCAGAATGCACCTTCGCAGCTATGGCAGCAATTTTATGCAGGTACTCTTCGTAATTGATCGCATTGGCTTTGCGCTCCTTTATAATTTCATTGAGCAGTGTACTCATTTCCTCGAAGAATGCCGGGTCGAGCAGGTGATCCTGCATGATTTTATGCCTGACATTGTTTTCGATGGTTTCAGCAACAGCCTGTTTGTCCCCTTTGATGCCTGGAGGCATACTGTTAATTGCATCGGCAATACCGCTTTCAACGATGATCTCGATTAATGATAAATCACCGAAAGGTGAAATCAACCTTGGTTCGTCAGCCTGGATATACGTATCAATCAGGTGGCGCATATCGGCTTCATACGCCTTCATATCGAGTGTTTCGCCACTGGCCATCCGGATTTCTTCTCTCAGTTTTAGATAAAAATCAACCTGTTTGGCAATTACGTCCTGTTCCGACCGGGTATATCCGGCTTCATCCATCTCAGCATTAATATTGGCGTAGGCTCGTATCACTGCCACGGTAGCTTTATAAAGGGCAGTGCGCTGCAATTCGGTATCCTTTAAAGCTTCGGGTATTTCGGTGTTACCACAGAAATAATGCTGGTAATCGAGTTTGGATTTAGGCGGCGGAACCGGCTCACATAACAAAGCGATTTCTTCGAGGGCATTATCCAGTCGCTCCCTGCCTTTTTTCAAACGGTCTTGTAAAAGTATCTGGCAATCCTCTGCCTTAAACTGGTCGTAATCCAGTTCAGAAGTATAAACAGCGACCGCATTTTCAACTTTCTTAAACAAGTCCATGTAATCCACAATATACCCAAACTGTTTATCCTCAGTATCCAATCGGTTCACCCTGCAAATAGCCTGGAACAAACCATGATCCTGCATACTCTTATCAATGTATAGGTAGGTGCAGGCAGGAGCATCAAAGCCTGTCAGCAGCTTATCCACCACAATCAACAGGCGCATCAGGGCTGGTTCCTTTATGAATCTATTCTTGGCAAGGTCTTCATAGGTTTCAGTCTTGGATTTGCCCTGGGCTGGTGCTATATCTTTCAGCAGGTCGGTATAAACTTTATAGATAAACTCTTTGTCCGTTTCGGTATTGGCTCCGGTATCTTCGGTATTTATATCTTTTGTGGCCGGATTGTATGAAGTAATTAATGCGCATCGGTTTTTAAATTCAGTGTGCTGAAAAAGCTCATAATAACTGCTGGCTTCATAAATACTTCCAGCAACGAGGATGGCATTGCCAATATGTGAACTCAACCGGGGCTTTACACTGAAATCAAAAACAATATCTCCAACCACTTTATCCATGCGGGAACGGGAACTCAGGACTACCTGTAAGGTACCCCATTTTGATTTCAGGGCCGACTTTTGAAAATCATTCAGGCCCCTGGTTTTTGCTTCAAACCACTCATCAATTTTTTTCGGTGAGGATAACCGTTGGTCAATATCCCTGGCTTCATAAATCAAATCCAGGATTACCTTGTCTTCAACGCCTTCATTGAATTTATAGGTGTGTATGTATCCTCCGAAAACCTCCAGGCTGGTTTGCTTATCCGATTTCAAGAAGGGT
>CAIXAQ010000610.1 GCA_903917425.1 uncultured Bacteroidales bacterium | reverse complement strand
ATTGTCTTGGTGTAAAACTCTTTGCGACATTTGGGTTAAAATTATCATTATTGCGATTATCTTGCACCTTGTGGTTGGCTTTGGATGGCTGTTCTACAAACTTTCACCCCGCAGAAAAAATGCGGACAGAGATATTGATGGTGATCAATAGAATTACCTTGAATCCTAGATTATCATTGACAGACGAAAGGGTCGAAGTATAATCACAGATGCTTCTGACAAGTTTAAAAGCTTCCTGAAATTATGAATTCTCTGTTCCCGGGATTTCAGCTTCTATTGTTTTAATTGCTCTTATATGCACGGAAAGTCGTACCTTTGAGCACTTTACCAATAGTAGTTAATGGTTAATGGAAAATAGTAAATAGTATTTTGGGGGCAGATTCCTATCATACAGTGCCTTCAACGATTAACAATTAACGAATAACCATTTTCTATTTTTCATTTCCTTTCCCATTAACCCATCCCTGAATGAGTACTTTCGAAAATTTTAACTTGTCGAAACAATTAAAAAATACATTAACCGAATTAGGTTTCGACAGGCCTACTCCTATTCAGACTGAAGCTTTCCCGGTAATACTTTCGGGTAAGGATGTGGTTGGAATTGCTCAAACAGGTACGGGGAAAACCCTTGCATACATTTTGCCCGTTTTACAGGATTTAAAATTCTCGAAGCAATTAAACCCAAGAATCTTAGTATTAGTCCCTACCAGGGAATTAGTGCAGCAGGTCGTCGAAATGACGGAGTCTTTTACTGATACTTTAAATATCAGGGTGTTAGGGGTGTATGGCGGAGTAAATATTCATACGCAAAAACAAAAAGTGGCTCAAGGCTGCGATATTTTGGTTGCCACACCCGGTCGCTTGTATGACCTGGCTTTAAGCGGGGCTTTGCAACTAAAAGGTATTACCAAATTAGTGATTGATGAGGTGGATGTCATGTTAGATCTTGGTTTTCGTTATCAACTCACTAATATCTTTGAACTTTTGCCTGCCCGCCGTCAAAATATCATGTTTTCGGCTACCATGACCGAAGAAGTGGATGCGCTGATTGATGATGAATTTATAACACCATCGCGGATTTCGATTGCTATAAGCGGTACTCGTCTCGATACCATAGCGCAATGTAGCTACGAAGTACCCAATTTTTACACCAAGGTTAATTTATTAATCCACCAGATTGCGGATAAGGCAGAATTTGGTAAAGTGATGGTATTCGTTTCAAATAAAAACGGTGCCGACAGGCTATTTAAGGCTTTGGAGGAAAAACACGGCTCTGAAACCTGCATCATCCATTCCAATAAAACTCAAAATTACAGGTTCAGGTCCATCAATGAGTTTGATGAAGGGAAAAACCGGATCCTGGTTGCCACGGATGTAATTGCCCGCGGTCTGGATTTAGAGAAAATTACGCATGTAATAAATTTTGACACACCGATATATCCCGAAAATTACATTCACCGTATTGGCAGAACCGGCAGAGCTGAAAAGGAAGGAAAATCAATATTGTATTTTACCGAAAAGGAAGAGGCCGCAAAAGAAGCCATTGAGGCGCTGATGTCGTACAAAATTCCTTTGATTGATTTTCCTGAAGAGGTCGAAATTTCAAATCAAAAAACACCCGAAGAGCGGCCTGTATCAGGCGATACAAAAAACCCGCACCGAAACGATAAAAAAGTCGTCCTTGCACCCGGATTTCACGAAAAGAAAGAAAAAAACAGGAAAACCAATACAGGCGGATCCTATAAAAGAGAATTAGCGGCCAAATATAAAAAACCTAAAACAAAGGGAGATAAAACCTTCAAAGGCCGCGACAAGAAGAGATAATCAAAGTATAGGACCTGGCTGAAGCTGCAGAAAAATCACTTATTCTCAGGCACAATTAACAAAATAATTTATTGATATAATAAAAAAGGTAGTAATTTTTTTTACTGCCTTTTTTTATATATTTGCCTCAAACAATCACATGAAAATATGTGCGTTTATCAATGCGAAAATATTCAAAATTGCAATCCAACTCAATAAAATACATTCAATTTAAATCAACCAAACCTATGGCAATTGCATTAAACAGACCCGGAATCAGTATTGATCTTGAGCAATACGGAATCACTGGCGTCGATCAGGTTTATTACAACCTGGCGTACGAAGACCTTTTTGAACTCGAAATGGATCCTTCCCTCGAAGGATTTGAACGTGGTAAATTATCGAATCTGGGAGCCGTAAATGTGGATACAGGCATCTTCACCGGACGCTCTCCAAAAGATAAATACATTGTTCATGATTCAGTGTCAGAAAACACCGTTTGGTGGTCGACTATCGGAAAGAACGACAATAAGCCCGTTTCGACTGAAGTATGGAATCACCTGAAAGCAGTTGCCCGGAAAGAGCTTTCGGGTAAAAAATTATTTGTGATGGATGCATATTGTGGTGCAAACCCTGATACGAGACTTAAAGTCCGTTTTATTGTTGCAGTCGCATGGCAGGCACATTTTGTTAAAAATATGTTTATTCGCCCTTCGGATGATGAACTGGTAAATTTCACCCCCGACTTTGTTGTACTGAATGCGTCAAAAACTTCGAATCCTGACTGGAAAGAACAAGGCTTGAATTCTGAAAATTTCGTAGTTTTCAATCTTACCGAGCGCATGCAGCTTATTGGAGGTTCCTGGTACGGTGGCGAAATGAAAAAAGGTATTTTCTCAATGATGAATTATTACCTGCCATTGCAGGGCATAGCTTCCATGCATTGTTCGGCTAATATAGGCAAAGATGGGGATGTTGCCATTTTCTTTGGTTTATCGGGAACCGGAAAAACCACGCTTTCGGCCGATCCAAAACGCGCACTAATTGGTGACGATGAGCATGGCTGGGACGATGCCGGCGTTTTTAATTTCGAAGGTGGTTGCTATGCAAAATGCATTAACCTGAGTGAAGAAAACGAGCCCGATATTCATCACGCTATCCGCCGCGATGCACTACTCGAGAATGTTAGTGTTGCCGATGATGGTTCGATAGATTTTGCCGATGGTTCCAAGACTGAAAACACACGTGTATCCTACCCTATTCATCATATCGAAAATATCGTAAAACCGGTTTCGAAAGGTGGGCATGCCAGCAAAGTTATTTTCCTTACGGCTGATGCATTTGGCGTTTTGCCCCCGGTTTCGAAGCTGACCGCTGACCAGACCAAATATCATTTTCTTTCAGGTTTTACGGCAAAATTAGCTGGTACCGAAAGAGGTGTTACTTCCCCTCAACCCACTTTTTCAGCATGTTTCGGCAATGCTTTCCTTGCGCTGCATCCTACCAAATATGCGGTGGAACTGGTAAAACGCATGGAAGCATCGGGTGCAAAGGCTTATTTGGTGAATACAGGATGGAATGGAAGCGGAAAACGTATTTCGATAAAGGATACTCGTGGAATTATTGATGCCATCCTTGATGGTTCTATTGACCATGCGCCTACCAAGATGATCCCTTATTTCAACCTGGAAGTACCCACTCAGTTGCATGGTGTAAATCCGGCGGTTCTTGATCCGCGTGATACTTACGAAAACGCTGAAATATGGAATGAAAAGGCGGAAGACTTAGAGGCACTCGAAGCGCTCACTGAAGAGGTCAATAAATCTAAAGAGGAAGTCATTTCAGAGATCGCATTGGCGATTGATTCTGCGCATCAATATGAGCGCGCTGCTGAATTACTCAGAGGCCTTTTATTCATCGATAAGTTTGCTGTCGAGCT
>CAIXAQ010000609.1 GCA_903917425.1 uncultured Bacteroidales bacterium | reverse complement strand
GTTTTTACATTTGTTACATCTGCGTTTCCCAACTGAATGGTATTACTTGCTGCAACTATTGCCCCTGCACCAATTGCTGTGGCATTGGTTAATGCACCCGAAGCAACATCTGCCCCTGCACCAATTCCCGTATTGGTGTTTCCTGTGGTATTTGAATGTAAAGCTAATAATCCAATGGCTGTATTGCCTCCTCCCATGGTATTTGATTGTAAAGCTAATATTCCAATGGCTGTATTGATATCTCCTTCGGTATTGGAAGAAAGTGCCATAGAGCCGTTTGCGGTATTATAGCTTCCGGTTGTATTTGAAAAAAGTGTACTGTCGCCGTTTGCGGTATTATTCTTTCCACTGGTATTGGAATAAAGTGCGTATATTCCATTGGCCGTGTTATAGTTTCCTGTGCTGTTTAAATAAAGTGTCTGTCTTCCGATTGCGGTATTAAAGCTTCCGCTGTCATTCGCGTAGATTGAGCCAGCACCGACTGCGGTATTGGATTCTCCGGTGGTATTCATGTAGATTGAGGCAGTGCCGACAGCCGTATTGAATTTTCCGGTGGTATTCGCGTAGATTGAGCCAGCACCGACTGCGGTATTGAAGTTTCCGGTGGTATTTGATTGAAGTGTCGCGGCTCCAACTGCAGTATTGAAAATGCTGTCTCCACCACCCCTGCCAACGGTTAATCCGTTCACGGTTAAATCACTGCTGAATGTTTTCGCTCCTGCCACAGTTTGCGTGGTGGATAAATCTACAAAATTTTGTGTTGCGGAACCTGTACCTCCATTGGCAACAGGAACGATGCCTGTTACTGTTCCTGAAGAGGCAGCATATTGGGCATAAGGCACGCTCATCATCTGCGAAGTTCCCATGTTGGCATAGGAGCTTCCACCGGAGAGGTCTATTTCAATCTGTATGAATTTGGAGCCACTGCCCCAGTTGATAGCAGCAAAACTACCTGTAACAGGTGTTCCGGCACCAATGTTGGCAGTAAACAAACCCAAGGCATTGGTGGTAGTGCTTTGCGTTTCCTGATAAACTACTAAGCCTCCCGATGTGGTATCGTGAATGCTGAAACGGATGGATACTGTTTGGTTGGCTAACAAATTGCCACTGGTATTTCTTGCCACGGCCTGATATGGGACCGTTTGAGGTACTTGTGCCATTGAGTTATAAATTACCAATAACATAAAGGTACCCAGGAGTAAAGATTTTGCATAAGGGTTTAAATTCTGCATATAATTACATTTTTCTCTGCTTACTTGGTTCAGGCGTTAGCAATCCCGTTTATTGAATTATTTACTATAAATATTGATGGTCTGGCTTAAAATCACAACGCCTGATTGGAGTGTGGCCGGAACCATGCTTTTGAAACTGCAATTTTTCGTTTTGTTATTAATCACGGCGTTTATACCATACATCCATCCTCCCGCTATCGCTGTATTGCCATCTGCTGAAACAGCAACTGAAACTCCTTGATTTGAAGCGCCGACACTTCCGGTGCCAACCAGCATTGTTCCGTTATTGGAAACTACGATGGCAGCAGTACCTTCAATGGTAAATGGAGTAGGAAAACTTAAATTGGTACCTGTGATGGTAACCAGGGTTCCTGCAGCACCCGGCGAAGGACCAAATGAAGTGATAGTCGGGGCGGTGGCAAATAAATTCACGACAACGAAAATTGAGATTGCCAAAAGGAAAATTTTGTGTTTCATACAGATGAGTTATTATATGAGCAATTAAGAAGTGAAATGCTTAAATAAAATCCACCAACTACAAAGGAATTGTTTGTGCAATCAAAACAGCCACCTCTTTAGTTTGCGAAAGTAAAACCCGCAACCCTTTATACCAAGAAACAGATGTCCCGAAATTTGAATTACATCTCCCGTATTTTTTCAATGCATTGTTTTGCAGTGTGTTACAAGAAACTTACGGGTATGGGATGGAATCAACCGAGATTGACTTTTAGAACAGGAATGTCAACCTGGTGAATGCAAATAAATAAAAAGGCTGTATAAGGCAGAATCTGTGTGAAGGGAACACAGCTCAGAAGAATGGCCGTCGCATTTTACCTGAATTCTGAAGGCCGTGTTCCGGTTAACTGACTGAAAGCCTTATAAAAAGCAGTTTTCGATCCAAACCCGGCTTCTTTTGCAACGGCTTCAATTTTGTAATTCTTCAATTCAGGTGAAGCAAGATGTCTGAGCACCTCTTTGATACGGTAATTGTTTACAAACATATTAAAACTCATGCCTGCATATTGCTGTATTAAGTCAGAAATTGTTTTCCGGATGATCCTCAGTTGACCCGTCACATCATCAAACTTCAGATTGCTGTTTAAATACGGTTTCTCTGATTCAAAATATTCAATCAGTTTCTGATAGGTTTGGCTGGATTGCCCGGGAATTAATGGAGGAAACAGTTGTACGGCAGGCATGATTCCCTCCTCAGTATCCGCTGCCCGGATGTCGTTCCTGTATTTCTCGAACAGGATATTGTATGCACTGTTACGCTGGCGGTAAAGCCGGTAAATCCTAAAGAGCAGGGCTCCCAGTACCAGGGCGGAAACCAGTGCAATGACGAGGATCATGAAATTCGCATGCATCCGTTTTTTCATCAGCAGCATGTTGGAGCTGAGCAACTCGTTTTTACGTTCAAGTTTCTCGTTATTATACGCAAATTCAAGATCATTTACCGCAATTTGCTTATCGAGAGCTAACAAGGAATCGTTGAGATGCCTGATTGTCTTTTGGGCAGTAAGGGCCTCTTTATACCTGCCCGACTTTTCGTACATATACTCTTCGGCCTCAAGCAACTCGACATAAACAGGAGTTTCCCCCGATAATGCAGCTAACTTGCCGGCCTCCCGATATATTCTGAGGGCATCATTATCCTTATTTTGAGCCTCGTAAACATTACCTATGCCGCTCATAGCCCTGAATACTCCGCTGTTGATATGGTGTTTTTGCGACACAAACAGAACTTCATTATAAAGTTCCAGTGACTGTGTGTATTTTTTTTGGTCGTAATACAAGCCAGCCAGGTGAAACCGGGTTGGAAGAGTCTCAACCGCATATTTTTTCATTGGAAGCAGGTTCTTTGCTTTCAAAAAATAGTATTCTGCACTGTCTGGGTTGGAAATCCTGTAAAAGGTGCCTAGATTGTTCAAAGCAAAAAGGTAGTTTAAGCTATCATTATATGCAATCGTGATACTGCAGGCTTTCCTGTAATACAGCAGCGATAGTTGGGTATCGTTCAGTGATTGGTAAATGCCCGCCAGGTTAAGATAAACCGGGCCAAGCGCTTGTGTATGGCCGAGAGATTCAAAAATTTTTATTGCTTCAAGCAGTTTTTTCTGGGCGGCAAAATAATCCCCTGTAGAACTGAGGAGTGAACCATCGATATTCAGCGCATTTGCTTTTTCATAGCTCTGTGTCTTTTTATCGAATAAGGTGTAGGTTTCATCAAGGTATTTTCTAGCCAGGAAATACTTGCCATCGTTTGTTAATTGCTGCGATAACCATATCCCTGAATATATTTTGATGGCATTGCTTCTTCCCGGGCTAATTTGGCTTTGAAAACGTTTCATTAAACTGTAAGCTGAATCTCTCATATCCAGTTTTATCAGCGCATTGGCCTTTAACTCAAGGTAATCAACAACCAGAGAATCAGCAAGTGCTTCTAAGGAAGCAACCTGAACCAGGGAATCCAGAAGTCGTATCGCAGTATGCGGATCAGTTGATGTAAGCAGGCGGACCTTCTTACTGCTCAACATCAATTCTTCAGTTGGCTGTTTGTCTGCTTTTTTACCAGTGCAAGCTGTAAGATAAGCTATCACACAAAAACAGATCACAATTGAAGTTTGAAAACCAGGTTTCTTTCGCTTGAACATTTTACAAATGTATTTAAAAACCTGTTAATTCTTATGCTCACTTCTGTTTAAAACCCTGCCAGGGGCTTAAAGCCCTGGCAGGGTTGGTGTGTCGCGCTAATATTTATTCTAAATTGGTAAAAGCACTGCTGAATAAAGCGTAAGATTTGTTTGCTACGTTCGACCCCAGACTTCCTCCAATAGATACTGTATTGAAGTACAAATAAATTTCACT
>CAIXAQ010000608.1 GCA_903917425.1 uncultured Bacteroidales bacterium | reverse complement strand
CCCGAATCCAATGATCAACGGATTCTTAAGTTTCATTTTCTGAATTTTCTTTATCGCTTCGGTTTGAATTGCCGAATTGTTGCCTGTTGTTGTATTTCCTGAAACCAGGTAAATAAAGGCATTGCTGATTTTGTCAATTTCTTTGATTCGCGCCTCCGAAGTACTTGGTGTGATAAGGAATACCGGCGAAACACCGAACTTATCAGCAATCAGTTTATGGGCCTCCAGGTATTCATTCACAGGAAGATCAGGAATAATAATATGATGTACGCCACCTTCGTTGCATTTCCGGTAAAAAGTTTCAATGCCACAAGCCAGCAGGCTGTTCAGGTAGCCCATCAGCAGGTAAGGTTTCGTTACTTTATCCTTTGCTTCCTGCAATTGAGCAAACAACAACTCTAAGGTCATTCCTTTGGTAAGCGCAATGTTGCTTGAGTGCTGAATAACAGGACCATCGGCAAGCGGATCAGAAAAGGGTATGCCTATTTCGATAAAATCGACTTCTGTCGTATTCAAAATACTTAGAATCTGCAGTGTGCTATCGATAGAAGGAAATCCAGCCGTGAAAAAGACTGATAAATTATTGTTTTTATTGTTGAGTATAATTTGCTGTAAAGTGCTCATCTTGTTCCTGTTTGTAGTGTTTTTTTTGATAATTTCCGGGATATTCTTTTGATTCAAAAGTGCCAGGTTCCATGTGCCTTGTGCCAATCCTGATATTGATTTATCTAAGTTTTAGTCTACTATGAAAAATCCAAAATGCTGATTTTCAACCCTTTTAACCCCCTGCCCCAAGGGGGAAGTGTTAAAAATCAGCATTTTACAAAGCCGACAATTAGCGATCTATGGCTAAAATGACTTATCGGAGTGGACTCAAGTTTACAGACTAAAAATACTGTCTGGGTAACATTTTTAAGTTGTGAAAACCCGGCACCTGGCACCCGGCACTTGGAACCCGGCACTCGGCACCCGGTACTTCAGTCTTATTCTAAAAAGGTCCCAAATACTTCAAATACGTCTCCATATCCTTATCTCCTCTTCCCGAAAGATTGATCACTACAATATCGGTTGGCTTAAATTTTATTTTTGGCAACAAAGCAAAGGCATGGGCTGATTCGAGTGCGGGAATAATTCCATCCAGGTGAATTAATTCTTTGGCTGCATCCAATGCTTCCTCGTCGGTGACGGCATAATAAGTGGCCTGTTTCGTTTCGTAAAGCCAGGCATGTAAAGGCCCGATTCCGGGGTAATCGAGCCCGGCAGAAATGCTGTAGGGTTCAGTTATCTGTCCGTCGGCATTCTGCATCAGGTACGTTTTCGAACCATGAATAATTCCGACAGAACCTACCGAAAGCGTAGCCGCTGTTTCGTGCGAATGAATTCCCATTCCGGCTGCTTCGGCACCAACCAGTTTGGTTTTTGCAGAGCCTAAAAAATGGTAAAAAGCACCGGCAGCATTACTTCCGCCACCCACACAGGCAATTACATAATCCGGTTCGGATTCCCCGGTTTGTTTCAGCAACTGGTTTTTAATTTCCTTGCTAATCACGGATTGAAATTTTGCGACCATATCGGGATAGGGATGTGGTCCTACTACCGAACCAATAATGTAATGCGTATCATCCGCATGGTTTATCCAGTAGCGGATAGCGTCGTTGGTGGCATCCTTTAAGGTTTTAGTGCCGCTGAGCGAAGGAATTATGGTCGCGCCCAGCATTTTCATCCTTGCTACATTAGGTGCCTGGCGTTTAATGTCGGTTTCGCCCATAAACACAACGCACGATAAACCCAGTAAGGTACATGCCGTGGCCACTGCCACACCATGCTGACCGGCACCGGTTTCGGCCACAATTTTTTGTTTTCCCATCATTTTAGCCAGCAAAGCCTGTCCCAAAGCATTGTTGATTTTATGGGCGCCGGTATGGGTAAGGTCTTCGCGCTTCAGAAATATCCGGGCTTTGTATTTTGCCGATAAGGCTTCCGAAAAATAGAGAGGTGTAGGGCGGCCGACATAATCCTTCAGCAGTCCGTTTAATTGTTTCCGGAATTCTTTTGACCGTATGATCCTTTGGTAGTTTTTCTGCAGTTCATCCACATTATTGAACAGTAATTCGGGGATATAGGCGCCGCCGAACTTTCCGTAATATCCGTTGCTTGCCTGGTTATTTGATTTCATTTGTACTCTCCTGATTAGTAGTTAGTTTGGTCATTCATCAAAGCTATCAGTTGCTCAATCCTTCCAATATCCTTTATTCCCGGCCTGAATTCAAACTTTGAATTTACATCAATACCTATCATTTGTTTGTGCCGGATCTTCCTGATTTCTCTGAAATTTTCGAGGCTGATTCCGCCGCTGAGGTAGAAGGGCTTTTCATGGGTGTAACTTTCGAGCCATTGCCAGTCGAAGGTTTTACCGGTTCCGCCGTAGTGCCCGCTGTGAGTGTCGAACAGGAAAAGGTCGCAGGAACCAAGGTATAATCTGGCAGTTTCAAAAGAATTTTCATCTTTAATTGAAATGGTTTTTATTACTTCCGTTTTTGTTCGGAAATAGCCGCAAAACTCTGGCGATTCATCCCCGTGCAGTTGAATGCTGTCTAAATGGTAGTATTCAAGAATCTGTTCAATTTCTTCGATCCCGGCATTCACAAAAACACCGGTTTTCTTTATGTGCCCGGGGATTTCTTTCAGGCCGTCTTCTATCAACTTTCCATGCACATAGCGTGCTGATTTGTGATAAAAGATAAATCCTAAACGAGCTACTTCCAGGGAGATAAGTGCTTTGATTGTTTCCGAATCGGTTATTCCGCAAACTTTAAGCTCCATAGGTTTCCTTTTTTAATTTGTTCAGCTGCTGAATAAATGCGGCACAGGCCTTTTCCGGCTCGGGATGTTTCATAAAACAGGAACCGATTAAAAAACCATTGTATCCGAGTTGCTTCAGTTCGAGCACGATGCGGGGGTCTTCGATTCCGCTTTCCGAGATTTTCATAAATCCTTCGGGGATACGTTTTGCCATGGCTTTTGAAGTGGCAATGTCAACCTGCATCGTTTCGAGGTTGCGGTTGTTAACACCTATCACATCAACCTTATCGTATAGCTTTTCCAGTTCCTGTTCCGCATGAAGTTCCAGTATCACTTCCATCCCATGTATGTGAGCCAAATCGGTAAACTGCTTTATTTCTTCCCTGGTAAGGATTGCAGCAATGAGTAAAACGGCATCGGCGCCTATTGATCGGGCTTCAATAACCTGGTACCCGTCGATCACGAAATCTTTCCGTAAAATCGGGCAGAAATTATACTTCCTTGCCGTGGTGAGATCGGCATTGCTGCCGCCAAAAAACTTTTTGTCGGTAAGCACCGATAAAGCGCTTGCCCCGGCCTGCATGTATCCGATAGATAATTTCTCGACTTTAACATAGGGATTTATAGCTCCCAGGACCGGAGACTTTTTCTTGATCTCGGCAATAATGCCATTTTTATCTTCCCTCAGAAGGTATTTCTTTAATGATACACATTCATTTTTAAAATAGATGGATCGTTCCAGTAATTCAACCGGGAATAGTTGCTTTTCCTCCAGCACCTGTTTTCGCTTTTCGAGTACAATTTTTTCGAGCGCATTCATAACTAATTCTTAATGATTCGGTTAAATAACTGAAATGCCTTTTTTGATTCAATGCTTTCGCTGCAAACAGCGATGCATTCGTCCAGGTCCTGGTGGGTATAACATTGCATAGCATAAGCGCTGTTTATCAGAACTACGTTTTTCTGTGCTTCCGAGGCTTCATTTTGCAGAACTGCACTGAATATTTTAGCGGCATCTTCGATGCTGTTTCCGGCGCTTATTTCTTCCGGCTTTATAGTATTAAAAGGCAGTTCATCCATCGGGATTACCTGTTCGCCTTGGCCGGAGGTGATTAACACATCCGAGGTTAAACTGATCTCGTCGTAGCCATCCAGTGAATTCACCAGGTAATATTGCGTGGTTCCGGTTTGCAGAAAGAAATTGTAGAGTCGGGCAACCGAGCGGTTAAAAACTCCCACATATTTGAATTCGGTCTGGGCCGGGTTTACAAGAGGCCCCATCAGGTTAAAGAGTGTGTTGGTTTTCAGTCCTCGCCTGACGGGGCCGACATTTTTCAAAGCCGTGTGAAAATTTGGAGCATGTATGAAACAGAGATTGTTTTTTTCGAGGTCATCCTGCAACTCCTGTTCGTTGGTTTTAAATATATAGCCAAAATGCTTTAAAATATCTGAAGAACCTGAAACAGAAGTAGCTGCAAAGTTTCCATGTTTGGCAACCGGCACACCCGAAGCCGCCAATACAAAAGCCGATAAGGTTGAAATATTGAAAGTGTTTTTGTTATCGCCGCCGGTACCGCATACATCTATTGTCGGCTTATGAAGTTTAACGGGTATGCACAGTTTCATCAGCGCATTACGGAAACCGGTGAGTTCGCTCAGGTCCATGATACGGGTTTTGAACAGGCCTAATATAAATGCCACCTGGTGGTCGTTGTATTGCTGCTCGCATAAGCCTTTCATCAGCAGTTCCGCTTCTGCAACTGATAAGTGATGGCCTGCGCTTAGCTTTAGATATATTTCGTTCATTGCTAATTTCCTTTTAACTGAATTATTCTATTATGTGAGAAAGTGCCATTTTCCATTAACTATTTTCCATTAACCATTAATCCAGTTTTTAATGATCTGTTCCCCATATTCCGTTAGTATGGATTCGGGATGGAACTGTACGCCTTTTACATCGTATTGTTTATGCCTTAACGCCATTACACACTTTTCCGCATCCAGGGCTGTTACAAGCAGATCGCCGGTAATGCTTTGGTAATCTACGGCCCAGGAATGGTAGCGACCGGCGGTAAATTTTTTCGGACAATGGTCGAACAACGGATCTTCGGCAATAAGTTCTATTTCCGATGCAACTCCATGGTAGACCGTATCCAGGTTTATGAGCTTTGCGCCAAATACTTCACCGATTGCCTGCAGACCGAGGCAAACGCCTAAAATCGATTTTCCGGAAGCATACATTCTGATCAGGTCGTTCATGATGCCGGCATTCACAGGAATTCCGGGACCAGGAGACAAAAGGATCTTGTCAAATTCGTTTACCTTTTCCAATGTGATCTTATCGTTTTTACAGACCTCATATTCAATGTCGCTTGTTTTTTCAATCAATTGAACAAGGTTATACGTGAAGCTGTCGTAATTATCTAGTACCAGTAATTTCATTTTTTGCTTTTTATTTTATTATCGGTTTTTGATGCGCTGCTATTTATACATCAATCCGGTTAAAATTTCTAGTTTGTAGTAGTGACTTCGGATTGAAAGACATTGGTTTTAAAAAGCGTATTTGCTTCTTTAAGCGCATTTCTCAGCCCGTTTATCTTGTTGAAAACTTCGTGCAGTTCATTTTCTTCCTTGCTGCTTTCAACTATTCCGGCGCCGGCCTGGTAGACAATCTGGTTATTCTTGCTCAGAAATGAACGGATGATAATAGCCTGGTTGAGTTCACTCTTCTGGCCAACAAAGCCGATGGTTCCGCCATAAAATCCACGGGCGTCGTTTTCGAGTTCATCAATAAGCTGTATGGCGCGGTGTTTCGGTGCTCCCGACAAAGTGCCTGCCGGGAAAGTTCCGCTTAAGGTTTCGAAGGAGCTGAACCCGGGCCTCAATTCCCCGCATACATTGCTAACCATGTGAATTACATGCGAATAGAACTGAATCTGTTTATACGATTTCACATGAACGTTTTTCGAGTATTTGCTCAGGTCGTTCCGTGCCAGGTCGACCAGCATCACATGTTCGGCATTTTCCTTGGCATCGTTCAGCAATTCGGCCGATTTTACAATGTCGAAAGCATCGTCTCCCGTTCGTTTGTATGTGCCTGCAATCGGGTGTATTTCAGCAATTCCTTTGGATATCTTCAACTGAGCTTCCGGTGAGGAACCGAAAATCCTGAAATTCCCGGTATCGAAATAAAACAAATAGGGCGAAGGATTTATCTTTTTTAAAGCCCGGTACACATTAAAGTCATCACCTTTAAAACTTTGATAAAACCTGCGTGAAACTACCAACTGGAACACATCCCCCAGTTTACAGTGTTTCTTTGCCCTGGACACTTTCAGCATATATTCTTCATCCGTGCAATTGCTGGTTTCGCCACCCGAAAGTTCGAAGGAATAATTATTATGTTTGTGAAGATCAATACGTTCGATCAGAAGTTGTAGATTTTTATTAGCATCGTGTTCGGAATAAGCATGCGAATACATACTGAGTTCGTTGGTAGCATGGTTGAACATCAAAACCCTGGAATACAGATGATAAAGAAGTTCCGGGATTTCGTTTGCGTCGTTTCTCAATTGCAATTCATGGGTATATTCAACGATATTGAACGAGCAGTACCCAAATAATCCCTTGAAATGTTCCGGCAAATCATTATCAAACTCAAATTTAGAAATGAAATCCGTAAATGCAGTATTCAGGGATTGCGCGTCAGCCTTCAGAGTTTCTCTGGCAACCTCTTTATTGATCGTTGTTTTCGATACTTTGTTATGAATGCTGATGGTTGCTATCGGTTCGAAACACAGGAACGAATAATGATTGCTTTTACTGTTATAATCCGAACTTTCGAGCAACATAGGCGAACTGTATTCGTCGCGCAAAGCAAGGAATAAACTGACCGGGGTTTTGGTGTCGGAAAGGATGTGGTAAGTTTTGGTATAAATTTTCATAATGTCGTTGTTAAATTCCAGGAAATAAAATAACCCGCTGTTTGATGTAAACAGCGGGTTATCTTGGTATAAGTTAACGCAAATATTTTAGCTGTCCACAACGTTTGTCGTAAACTGCCACCAATTGTTATTTGCTAAAATAGTTCTCATTTGTGTCGCAAAAATACTACAAAATTCAATAGGGCCAACATCCGTTTGTTTTTTTTGAAGTTTTGCCCATCGAAAAGCTCTTGTTACAAATATAAATGGTTCAACCATTAAATGAATGGAGTTATTTAATTTCAGGGCATGAAGTCAGGAGACCGAGGCAGGTGTCTGCTTGATTTAACTTACTATCTATGTGATTTTTTGAAAATTGCTTTTCTTATTGCCACGTATTATCTGAATCGGACAAAATAGTTTTCGGGGAAACTTCTGACTTCTGTATTCTGTATTCTGTATTCTGATTTCTGACTTCTGTATTCTGACTTCCGGCATCTTCATTTCACCTACTCGTATAATAGTAGAACAATAGAAATTAACGCCAACCTGCTCTGGTTGGCCGTTTACAATAAAAGTAGCCTTAATGCAGAGAAATGCAAAGCATTGCAAGGCCGCAATGTTGTCTTGTTCCCCGACCTTAATGCTTTTTCAGAATGGAGTTCTAAGGCTGATGAATTGAATAAATGTTTTACCAATACAAAGTTTCTCGTTTCTGACCTG
>CAIXAQ010000607.1 GCA_903917425.1 uncultured Bacteroidales bacterium | reverse complement strand
TCTACATGAAAGGGATGCTGGTGGATTCAGCTATTAAATTGCTGGCTACCTGCAACGCCATTATTTTTACCGGTGGCGAGGACGTGGTTCCGTCATATTATGGAAAAGATTGCGATTCAGCCCGCTGCGAAACGAATCCCCGGCGCGATTCACTCGAATTTGCTCTGATAAAAGAATCTTTGCATTTACAAATGCCTGTTTTTGGTGTTTGCCGGGGACAACAGATCTTGAATGTGGCCCTGGGCGGGACGTTGATCGTCGATATTCCTGCTGATCATCCGGGGAATGTTGCTCACCAGTGCGAGGATTATATTCATTGCTTCCACTCGGTAAGTACCTTGAAAGGTAGTCAGTTACAAGCCATTTGCAAAGCAGATACCGGCTGGGTAACTACCAATCATCATCAGGCTGTCGAAAAACCTGCTCCCGGTATTCGCATTGTCGCCTGGAGTAACGATAGCGTTGCTGAAGCCATTGAATGGCAAAATCCCGAAGGCAGACCTTTCCTTATGGCAGTGCAATGGCATCCCGAAAGAATGGATGCAAAAAGCCCTCTCAGTATGCCACTGATGATTGCTTTTCTGGAAGCAGCCGTTACCAAAAGAAATCAGAAGTGATTTCGCCTGATTAAACGGATAAACTTTCTATATCCTTCATCCTGTCCTGCGAAACCTGGAGTTCAAACGTTTGTGTATCGTAAATCAGCCTGCAGGTGTGATTTTTATGATTGAGCCTCACCAGGTAATTTTTGTTGATCAGAAACGAACGGCTGATGCGGATAAAGCCGTTATCCTGCAACATTTCTTCAAGGCTTCCGATGCCTATTGTAACAAGTTCGCGCCGGTTTTTCAACACTAACTCACTGTAATTTCCATCAGCTTCGATGAAAATAATTTCATCAGGCAAATAATAATTATATCCATTGCGATCGGGAATTTTGATACGGTGTTTTTTTACCATCTGAATCAGTTGGTCAAATCCTGCTAAAGGTGAATTTGCAGCTATTTTGCGCTCCAGGCGGACAAGTGACTGTTCCAGATCGCCCCGGCCAACAGGTTTCCGCAGGTAATCAAAAGCTGAAGCTCTGATTGCTTCCACAGCATATTCGTCGTGGGCTGTGATAAAAATTACATGGAAATCAAGCCCATATTCGCGGGCTTCGGCAACCACATCAAAACCGGTTTTATTTGGCATCTGAATATCCATTAAAACCAGGTCAAAATGATTTTCACGCATGTACGCCAGTGCGTCGTCGGAATCATCGAAAGATTGGATCAGGTTAATTTGAGGGAAATCTTTCAGCATTTTTTCAAGCAGCCTGAGTGCCTGAGGCTCATCGTCGATCAATAAAGTTTTAAAAGCTCTCATAGGGATTTAGGTATTGAGTTAAAAATGAATTCATTGGGAATTTTTATGTTTACTAACGTCCCGGCTACCATTCCGGAATCATCAAGTTTATCCATCATCAGTAAGTGTATTTTCTTGTCATTAAAACGGTTGAAGAGCGAAATATACTCTTTAATAATTTCGAGGCCTTTTCCTGTTGAGTCGGAATTGTGTTTCATTGATTCAGTGCGTCCTAATCCATTGTCATCAATAGTGATACCTGTAAAATCGTCCTCTGCGGCAATGTTGATTAAAAGCAGTCCTTTTCCGGATTTCTGTATTAAACCATGTTTTATGGCATTTTCCGCAAAGGTTTGGATGATCATTTTCGGTATCCGCATTTCGGGGTTTATCCCTTCCTGAACGTTGAATTTGTATTCAAATTTATTCCCGAACCTGAATTGTTCCAGATCCAGATAGTTTTTTACAAACTCAATTTCCTCATTTAGTGTGCGGTATGTTTTATTTGCATGAAGCAGGGTAACCCTGATGAGTTTGGCAAAACGCTGCAAAAAGTCGTATGATTGTTCCTTTTCATTTTGATAAATCGACGATCCGATTGCATTGAGGGCATTAAAGATAAAATGCGGTTCAAGTTGGTTGCGTAATGTTTTGAATTGCAGCTCTGCCAAACGCTGTTCGTAATCGATTTGTTTGCGTATCTTTCGGTTACGACTCACCATATAATACCTTACACCGAGGGTTGTAAGTCCGGCAATTAATAAACAGACAAAAAGGTAAAAATACCACCTTTGCCAGAGTGCGGCAGTGACGCTTACCCTGAATTCGGCAGGTTTTTCGGAAAATAAGCCGGAATCGACAAAGGAACCCACTTTGAAAATATAGTTGCCGGGAGGCAGGTTGGTATAGGAAGCATACCGCTCAGTACCCGGTTTCGACCAATTCTTATCAAAACCTTCGAGCTTATAGCTAAACTTAATATTTTCCGGTGCCGAGAAATTTATTCCCGTGAATTCGAAACGGATGTTGTTGTTATTGTATAACAATTCAATTTTTCCTTTTCCAAAATCATCAATTGAAATCGGATACCAGTCCATCTGCTTGTTGTCATTGAAAGCATTTGTAAAATAAACACGGGGAGCGCAGTCATTCTCGGAGATGGCTTTCACATCAAGTCGTACAATGCCATTCGATGCACCTATCCAGTAATATCCTTCCTTATCGCGGGTTATACAGTTTTGCTGGCATTCGCCGGCGATAAAACCATTATTTTTATCAAAAAACCTGATCCTGGCTTTGCCGCTTTTGTAAAACTCTTTCAAATCAAGAATTCCGATTCCTTTAATACCGCCAATCAGCAACTTTGTTGAATCAATACACTGTAAACTAAGTACCAGGTAGTTAAAGTTTTCGTTTTCGATTTTGCGGAACTTTTTATTATCGTAAAGGTAAATACCGTTCCCATTACCTATCCAGATATTGCCTTTGTAATCTTTCTCCATGGCATTGGCACCCGGTATATCAGGATGCTGAGCATTGGGTAATTTCTCGAAGGTTTTCCCGTCGTACACCATAACTGCCTTGAAACCGCCTAGTAACAGGGTTTCTTTTTCAGCACGGATTATCGAAACTATTTTACTTATACTCGATGGGCCTATGTCGAGGGGGTATGTTTTGTATTGTTTCGACTCATGGTCCTTTACAACCAATCCTTTGTCATTTCCATAAAAATATTTATGGGCTACAGTATCATCGTAAAAATACAAGTTTGCACTAACCGGAGCTTCCTTATCCCAGTATATCATTTTACCATCCCATATTAATTCAAAATAGGGATTAAGGCAAAAATGGAGTTTACCTGAATGGTCGGATCTGCCACCAGGGAAAAAATAAAATGGACTTTTGTGAAAAGGGATGTTCTTCAACTCCTTTTTGAAAAACTTTCCATGCTCATAATATTGAAGCCCCTGCGAATAGCTTGCTGCCCAGATCCTGCCATCCTTGTCTGAAACTAATGATTGTATATCACGAAATAGGCCTTCTTCGTTATTGAAATTAATGAAATACTCAGGAAAAACATGTAAAAGGCCAGCGGCAGATCCTATCCAAATTGACCCTCCATCATCCATCAGGAACGATGAAATAGGGCTAAAATTAAGATTGCCAACTGTGGTTTTCCCTTTTTCAAAGAAGAATAACTTTCCACCTTCAATAGGAATTATTACTTTACCTGTTTGGGAAACAGCAAATGCAGAAACGATGTTGTGTTTTTCAATTGAAAATTCGAAAACTGCGCTGACTTTATTCCCTTGAAGCCTGTATAGAATATATTTTTTTGTAAGTTGTGGTATAGACTCAGAAATACTATCTGTCTTTTCAGACATTTTCGGCAGATGACTGTCCTCCATCCAGGGCGAAACTGTGTATATTGTTCCATCCTGTCCTTTTTGTAAGATACAAGATTTTGGCAAGCCAGATTTTGTGGTTTTATTATCCTTGAAGCAATAAGTTTCAAGGTTTTTATACGAAAAATAAAATGCGTCGTACTTACTGTCAAAAGTGAGTGAAACAATATCATACCGGCTTATAGCAGCGGCCAGATCGGCGAATTCCCGGGTAACATCAATACTGCCTGTTCGTGCACATTCAAATATTTTTAATTTATTGGGAAGAAAGACAGCTATATATGCCTTATTGTGGTTAACCCAGGAAAATTGCCTGGCATTCGGACTGAAAACCGGGTATCTGTTTGCGTAAATTTGTCCATCCGGCTTAAAAATAACATAACCTGAAGCTGATGATGCTATTACTTCGCCATCTGAAATCTCCTCGATAAATCGAACCGCAGATCTTAAAATCCCCAGGCTATCGAAACGGGTAACAAATTTATTTCCATCAAATCTTGAAACTCCAAATTTGGTTCCTGCCCAAAGAAAACCCCTTGAATCCTGAAAAAGTGAAATAACTTCGGACTGAGCCAGCCCATCGTCGACTGTAAATTGTTTATAACCAAGATGTTGGGCTGAAACAGAGCCGCTTATAACCAATGTCAGGAACATCGGTATAATTATCCTTAAGATTTGATATGGAGGTATTCGTTTGAGCATCAGTCAGTGGAGGGTAGTAAGAGTATACGATTTGGCTACAAAGCTTGTTTTATAGCCATGTAAAGTTATGAAACAATTGCAATGATATTTGGATGGATTTACGAATACCCATGTTTTCTGGATGAATAACCGTAATTATTGGACGAATGACCAAAGATTCTATTTAAATCAAAATTTACATACGTGTAAGATCCGAAATCAGGGCTGCATTCTGCGGAAACATTTTCAGAAGGTTTTGTCGACCGGCTAATTCAAAATCAGGGAATTCGAATCCTGGCGAAACAGTACATCCCACCAGGGTAAAGGAATTAATATCCTTAATTTTAGCCGCGAACCAGCAATTTCGTTTGATAGTAAACTGCAAAAGCTGTCCTTCATTCAGGTTATTTCCCATTAAAATATGAGATACCGAGCCATCAGGAAATATGCAATAAATAACAAGCGGGCTGCCCAGGTAAAAATGCCAGGTTTCGTCGGAAGTTATCCGGTGGAAAGCCGAAAAGTCACTGCTTTCGAGCAGAAAATAGATAGAAGTAGAAAAGCAATGCGGCGACTTATACCGATCCGGTAGGGAATGGGTCTGTAAAATATCGTCCGAACGGTAAGCTTCGCTGTACCAGCCTCCTTCGGGGTGAGGCAACAAATCCAGCTTTTCGATAATTACGGCCGATTCATTCGTTGATGGGAGCTTTTCTGGGTTCATTTTTGTCGGAGCGTTTTTCGTTGATCATGTATATTAAGCGGAACGACCAAACACTATTGTAAAAATCGCGTTCGCTGTAATGATTATTCAGATCAGGCATATATCGGGTTGCAATTTTGCTCATCGAATACGAATAGCGTGCATTAACCAGCAAATTTTTATATACACGCACTCTCACATCAGCAAAAGCCATCCAGTCATCCGGGTTGAAAACCTTAGTCTCCACCGAAACTGAGTCAACCTTGTATCCATCCCTGTATTCTTCGGCAAAAACCAGCCTGTTCCATGATACACCAATACCGGCAGAAACATTATCTTTATCAGTAT
>CAIXAQ010000606.1 GCA_903917425.1 uncultured Bacteroidales bacterium | reverse complement strand
CGAGGCCGGCAATAAGCATATTGGTTTCGCGCTTAGGGCGTCCGCAAAATGAGCAGTGATCTTCTTTCTTTGCCATAATTGATGTTGTTTTCTACCTGGATGTTATATTTTTAACGAAATCCATCCAGTATTATTAGCTGATTAAAGTATCAGCAGGTGATTGCAAAATTATAAAAAATCCGGCAAGAGTGGCGAATTATTCTACCCTTGCCGGAAGTTGAATGTCTAAATTTGCTATTTCAGAGTTTTTACATCTCTTACCAGCAGTTCGTCAATCATTCCATAGGTTTTGGCTTCTTCGGCAGTCATCCAGTAATCACGATCCGAATCTTTCTCAATTTTCTTGAAAGTCTGCCCGCTGTGATTGGCAATTATTTCATATAATTCCTTTTTCAGCTTGAGAATTTCACGGGTAGTAATCTCAATATCAGAAGCCTGACCTTCAGCTCCACCCATCGGTTGGTGGATAAGGATGCGTGAATGCCTCAAGGCGGTTCGTTTGCCTTTTTGTCCTGCACAAAGCAAAACGGCTCCCATTGATGCAGCCATACCGGTACAAATGGTAGCTACATCTGGCGCAATGTACTGCATGGTATCATAAATCCCTAAGCCGGCATATACTGAGCCACCGGGAGTATTCAGGTATATCTGAATATCACGTTTCGAATCGACCGATTCGAGAAAAAGGAGCTGGGCTTGTATAATATTGGCAACATAATCGTCGATAGGAACGCCGAGAAAAATAATGCGATCCATCATTAATCGGGAGAAAACATCCATGGTGGCAATGTTCATCTGACGCTCTTCGATAATGGTTGGCGAAATATAATTGCCGTAAACTGAAGAGTACCTGTTTAAAGTGGTACTGCTGATACCGCGATGTTGAACGGCATATTTGCGGAATTCGTTTTGCATGTTCATATTTTAGTGTTTTTCGGCATCAATTTTAGAAAATTCTTCGTAGCTGATCTCTTTTTCGACCAGTGTAACTTTTGATTTAACGTAGGAGGCAACACGTTGACTATACAGTGATTCAATAATTCGGCGGACTTCCGTCGGTTTATCTTTCAGAAATGAAACAGCCAGCGATTCGAGCCTTTCGAGTAAATCCTCGTTCAACTGCATGGTTCTCCATCCCTGTATGTAGTAATCTTTCACATAATCCTTTATTTCTTCATCGCCTACCTGGATTCCCGATTCAAGAATAATCTTGTTCTCGATCAACTGCCATTTCATACTTTCGGCATATTTATCATAGTCGCGTTCGATGTCTTCGGCAGTAAGTTTACCTTCATTGCTTTCGAGCAGCCAGCGTTTCATAAATTCGTCAGGAATTGAGAAATTATTAGTTTCAACCAGGCGTTCCTGCATATGGTGTGAAAACAGGTGATCGCTGTCAGCAACGTAAGCCTTTTCGGCTTCATTACGGATTTTATTTCTGAACTCTTCTTCTGTCAGGATACCTGTGCCGGGGAATACTTTTTCGAAAAACTCTTCATCCATTTCAGAAGGACTCATCGTGCTTATTTCGTCGATTGTAAAACTGAAATCAGACTCCAGGTCTTCGGCCTCTTCTTTCGTAATTCCAAGCATAGCGGCAGTTTCCGTAACATTGCCTGTTGCCTTTAAAGGATTAAAAACTTTAACTTCGTCTTTCTGAGCACCGATCAACATGTTCTTTATTTCGGCATCTGTAATCAGATCAATCGTAATCCTGCTGGAATGCATAATGCCATTTTCGAGCACATTGCCATCAGTATCGAGTTCTGCAAATTCGCCGAGAAGAACATCTTTTGCGCCGGCAGTGTCAGTATTGGTCAAAGTTCCGAAACGCTGCCTCATATCGTCAACATATTTGTCGACCATGGTGGAATCTACTTTAATCACGTGGTAATCTATAGCCAGATTCGAGTCGAGTACTACATCAAATGATGGCGCAAAACCCAGATCAAAGAAAAATTCAATATCCTGGCCTTCTTTCCAGTCGAATTCGGGCGTCAGGGTGGTATTAGGCAAGGGTTGGCCTAAAATATCGAGTTTTTCGTCGGTGATGTATAGGTGCAATTTATCGGAAACCAGCTTGTTCACTTCGTCAGCAAACACAGCCGGGCCATACAGTTTCTTAATCATTCCGAAAGGCACGTGCCCCGGACGGAAACCAGGCACATTGGCTTTACGTTGATAATCTTTTAAAATTTTTGTGATGCTTTCATTGTGGTCAGCCGGGCTGATCACCATTTTAATAGTAGCGGTTAATTCGCCGGTATTCTCCCTCGTAATTTCCATGTTTTTTCAAAAATGAGTTAAAATAATCTGTATTTATTTGATTGCCAAACATATAGTATCATTTTATATGCACAACAATTAAGTGCGCAAAGGTAGTATTTTAAATGATGTATAGAGCGAAATCGGGTAAAGTATTTTGCGCAGGTACAAACCGAAAAATCAAAATTTATCCTTTTACTGAAGAGTACATTAATCAACCTCCACAGCGACTTTATCTACTTTTTTAAGATCCTTTTCGTAAAAGAAGGAACCTGCAAAAAACATGGCAGCGGCAAACAACAGGGCTAAGGGAAGGTATGAAAAGGCAGTCTGTATATTGGTAGCATCAGAAATTGAGCCCATTACAATCGGGCCAAGCGAAGCTCCAAGCAGATTTTGTATCACAACCGCAATCGCATAAGAAATAGCCCTCAAACCTGCATGCACAACATCCTGCGTTACAGCAGTCGAAGCAGCAATAAAAGCCGTAATCGAAATGCCCATCGACAATAAAATCAGGTATTGGGTAGAACCATTAAAAACACTGAATGCCAGGAACATAAGGACTGCTGAAAGAAGCGAAGTAAAAGTGGGCACCAGCAGACGGGCATTGATCTGTTTCTTTCTCCACCGGTCGGTAATGTACCCTCCGAGAGGCGCACCAATTATGGCAAACAGCATTACAGCCCCCGCTTTCATTCCGGCATCTTTTTCGAGCACTCCCTGCACCCGGTGAAAATAAGTAGGCAGCCATGTAAGCAAGGACGTTGTTGTGAAAACTACACCAGCCATTCCGAAATAGGTAAATATCAACGATGGTTTTGAAAGAAATTCGGTCACCATATCCTTAATCGACATTCTCACCTTTTTGCGTTCTGCTTTTTTGTCCTCTTTCGACAATGTTTTCTCCAATCCAATTGTTTTGTAATCCTTTACAAAGAAAAATAAAATGGCGATAATCATGCCGGGAATTGCCACAATTCCAAGTGCATGCCGCCATCCCCAATGTGCAGCGATTAATCCACCGGCTCCAATTCCAATTGCACTTCCCAGCGGTATGGAGGCATTCCATAAACCTATCATTAAAGCTCTTTTTTCCTGGGGATAAATAGCCGACATCATGGCTGAACCACCCGGGGCATAACCGGCTTCACCCACTCCGACGATCGTTCGGGTCGCAAAAAGTTGCCGGAATGTTTTTGAAAAAGCACCTAAAGCAGTGGCAATGCTCCAAACCACTGCCATGATTCCGATGGTCTTACGGCGGCTCCAGCGATCGACCAGTACCGAAATAGGAAAGGTAAACAGCACAATCGACCAGTAAACTGACGAAACAAGCATACCACATTGTGTATCCGTAAGATTCCAATCAGCTTTAAGGAAAGGAAATAACGAAGTGATGATCATCCTGTCGATATAATCGAACATGTAAAGTAAAAACAACAGAATGAAGATGTAATTTGTGTAGCCTTTCGAGAAGAGATACCCTTCTGGTTTGATCTGATTCTTCATAGGATAAAGGTTTGAAATTTTGATCGCGGCGGAAAACTGTTCCTGTTAACCGGACAAATATAATTATTTTTATTCACAGTAGACTAATGCTGTAAACAGTACTTTAGTAAATTTTGGTTCCGGCTATTGGGCTCCTTTTTTTACCTTTGCACTTTTCTAACCGAAACTATACGTTTACTCATGGATTTCGAAGCTACCGAATATACACTGCAATCACTGGTCACAGGCGAACTTTTTGAAGATACAGGTTGGATGCTGGATGCGCCAAACCAGTCAAAACCCGGATTGATAAGAGCTATATATAAGTTAAAGCAAATGAACCCTAAAGATTCTTCTTACGGAATTTACCGCTTTGCCGACTGGCTGCCGGTAAACCGTATGTTACAGGGGTCATCGGCAAGTATTACTTATAAAAGTTCAGGCATTGCTTCCATATTGG
>CAIXAQ010000605.1 GCA_903917425.1 uncultured Bacteroidales bacterium | reverse complement strand
TTCAAAGATGCTTTCAGCAACGATCGGTTTCTTGTGACGTTTCACAACCCGGGCGGGTTGATGATCAACAATAAGTTTTTCGAAGGCGAAATAGCAGGTTTGTCATTTGTGAAAAGTGATAAAATATTAGTTTTCAGCAATAGCAACGGGCAAGGAAAAATTTCACTCTACGATGGCTTTGATAATATGTTGAGCATATTACATCCATTTTTGGGAGGAGTCATCACGAAAGCAGTTGTTCTGGACAGCGATAATTATATGCTTTCAACCAGCTCAGGATTATACTGGTATCGCTTGAGTAGCAATAGCCTTACGCTTTTTGTAGCAAATGAATTTGAAGAAATTGCATACGATACAAATACACACTGTATATTTGCCTGTTCGGGAAAAGCGCTTACTGTATATTCTTTCCCTGATGCTGCTTTGTTGGAAAGCTATCCTTTGCCCGATACGGCGGTTGCTTTGCATCTTGTTTTTAACAGATAACTGAATTGGAAAAACTAGAACTCACAACCACTGCCGATGGTTCGCAAACATTGTTTGTGCCCGGTTTGAACGAACATTATCATTCGATAAACGGGGCTTTACAGGAATCTGAATTAGTTTTTATTCAGAATGGATTGCTTCATTTACCTCAATGCCTCAAAGAAATTAACCTGCTTGAAGTTGGTTTTGGAACCGGCCTGAATGCATTGCTTACAACTTTGGAGGCAAAAAAGCAGCGCCGAAAAATTAATTATGTCGCCATTGAACCCTATCCCGTGGATTCCGAACTGACAGAAAACCTGAATTACCCCGAAGTTATTGGTGGCACTGAGGCTGCAGGGTATTTCAAGAAACTGCATGAATCTGGTTGGGTTTACCCGGCATTTCTCAGCGACTATTTTATTATAAGTAAAATACAAGCCCGTTTGGAAGAAATTGCTTTGCAGGATGCCCAATTTCACCTCATCTATTTCGATGCTTTCGGGCCGGAGGTACAACCTGAAATGTGGACTGAATCCGTTTTCGAACAGTTGTTCAAATGCCTTAAACCTGACGGTATCCTGGTAACATACAGTTGTAAAGGTACAGTGAAGCGTGCCCTGAAAGCCGCTGGTTTTAGTATCGAAAAACTTCCGGGGCCGGCGGGGAAAAGAGAAGTATTAAGGGCGATGAAAGTAATGGGCAATTGACAATGGATAATTGACAATGGATAATTGACAATTTCCTGGCATTATTAGAATAAAATATAGACATCTGCGATCAATTATTTCTGCTAACATAAACTAAAACAAGATGATACAACACATTAAAACACCTGCAATAATAAAAGCGGCGGGAAACAAAGAGAAAAAGATCGAAGAGTTTTTCGGGCGGGTAAACTCTGATACTTCGGAAGTAAGCATCGCGCGGATGACAAGTCCGGAAGGGTGGGTCGAACCGGGACAATGCCCAGAATTTAATGAATATACACTTGTGCTGAAAGGGACACTGAAAGTTACTTCAGGCGATATGGAATATCTTGTCGCAGCCGGGGAAGCCATACTAACTGGTAAAGGTGAATGGGTGCAATATAGCAGCCCTTTTGCTGGAGGGGCCGAATATGTAGCCATTTGTCTGCCTGCTTTTGCGCCGGATCTGGTGAAAAGGGATGAATAGTAAAATTTGTTTCAGAGTTTCAGGGTTTCGGGGTTTCAGCGTTTCAGTGTTTCAGCATTTCAGGATAACCAGAATCTGAAAGTATATTATTAAAATTCCCTGTTGAATTAACTGCCAATTATCTTTTCTCAAATCCCCGGAAATTCTGAATCGGGCAGTATTGTATGTCGGTTTTCTCGACCCAGGCATGTGATGGACCTTGTTGGCAAACTTGTATTAAACTTTGCAATGCTTCAACTTCACCTTCGGCTTCAATATACACGGCTCCATTCAACTGGTTTTTAACGAAACCGCGAATACCCAATTCATCCGCCTTCTGTTTCACAAAATACCTGAATCCAACTCCCTGGACATGACCGTGGATAGTTAGGATAACTGATTGTTTCATAGTTTTTTCCGGTTTGTTT
>CAIXAQ010000604.1 GCA_903917425.1 uncultured Bacteroidales bacterium | reverse complement strand
TCCATTCTCTTCAAATTCTATTGTAATAAGCATTGTATTAGGCTCTTATAATCGTAAAGCCTTTTTAATTTCGACTATAGAAAACGTTAGGAATAACCAAATTTCTGTTCCATACGAAATCATCGTCATTGATGGTGGATCTACTGATGGATCAATGCAATGGCTTTTGAAACAAAAAGATATTATCACAATCATTCAGCACAATCGCGGAACATTTAAGGGAAAGAAAATCGAACGTAAAAGCTGGGGCCATTTTATGAATCTTGGCTTCAAAGCAGCTAAAGGGAAGTATATTCTGATGATTAGTGATGACTGTCTTTTAGTTCCCGGAGCTGTGATGAATGGCTATAATTATACTGAACAAATATTAAATTCTGGCAGAAAGATTGGAGCAGTGGCATTCTACTGGAGGAACTGGCCAGTACAAAATAATTTTTGGGTAGGCCTCGCTTATGGCAAATTATTTGTAAATCATGGTTTTTATATGAGGGAAGCATTAGAAGATGTCGGATGGATTGATGAGACTAATTATCATTTCTATCATGCCGATAGCGATGTTGGTTTAAAAATGTGGGATAAAGGGTATGAAATCATAACTTCACCTGATTCGTATGTTGAACATTTTATTCATGCAAACAAGAAAATTCGATCAACAAATTTTGTTACTCAACCAAAGGATTGGGAAAACTATTTAAATAAATGGAAAGAATTAGCACCCAAGGATGGAATCAATCATCCTGAATGGTTAGAAAAGGAGTATAATGATGTAACAAATACATATACTCAATTTCCAATATTTGAAAGACTAAAATATAAATATCTTGATAGTAAGGAATCATTTAAACTGATTTTAAAAAAAAGACTGTCAAAAACAATTATATTCATAAAAGGCAGATAATCATAGCTCTACATCGAAATGAATTCGGATAAGATAAGAAATATTTTATATTTGCCAAATATTTATTAAATCATATTTTAATAATTCGGTTATAATAGTCTGCGGATTAAAAATCACAATTCGAAAATAATATTTAAAGCCAAATAGTACAACTTTGTAATAAATCGACCTTTATGATAATAAAAACATTACGTCGTCTTGGTAAAAACATCATAAATATTATATTATCTCCTTTCGATCAGATAATTGAGACGAAATCATTGCTTGTTCATAAGACTCAACAATTAAAAGTAGCAAAAAAGCTAATTCATGTATATACTTCTTCAGATGATCGTTCAATAAAGAACCAGACTGGGTGTATTGTATTTTCGATGGATCGTGCCATGCAGTTGCATGCTCTACTGAGTTCATACGTGCATCATGTAAAAAATCATGCACCGGTTCATTTACTGTACATGACTACTGATGATGCCCATGAAAAGGCATACCAGGAAGTGTTGGAAGAATTTCGTTCTATAATAATAACTGTTGCAAAACAGGATTCAAAAACCACATTTCGTGAGCAATTGCTGGAAATAATAAGGAACATACATTCGAATAAACTCTTTTTCCTGGTTGATGATAATATCTTTATAGAAGAAACAAATTTGAACTTGTTTGATACAATGGATATAAAGTTGATTATCCCCAGCCTGAGATTAGGTGCAAATCTGAGAAGAAGCTATACTGTCAATAAAGATCAGCCATTGCCGCCCTTTTATTTTGATTCCATAAATCAAAATGTTGACAATACCATTCCGAGATCAAATATTCCGGCAGAAAAAGATGACCTGGTATACTGGGTCTGGCAAGATGGAAGTTTTGACTGGGCATATCCATTATCGGTTGACGGCCATATATTTAATACACTCGAAGTACTTTGTCTTGCCGAAAATACAGAATTTAACTCACCCAATACGTTCGAAAACAGCCTGCAGCAGTATAACGATTTCTTCAAACATCGCCTGGGGGTATGCCACAAAAAATCAAGAATGATAAATGTTCCCTGTAACCGCGTCCAATCGGATTATGAAAACTTCCATGGTAACCTACACCAGGAAGATCTCCTGAAGTCCTGGAATAGTGGAAAATGCATTGATTTTCTTGCCCTTAAACATTATCCTAATGAAAGTGCACATGAGGATTTATCATTAACTTTCATTGATCGAATCTATTGATAATGATAACGCCGAAAGTTTCAGTAATAATGCCAGTCTTCAATGGGGAGAAATACATAGTAGAAGCTATAGATAGTATTCTTAATCAATCTTTTACAGATTTTGAATTCCTTATTATTGATGATGGTTCCACAGATTCTAGTCTTAAAATCATTCAATCCTATCAAGATATTCGGATAAGGCTTTTCAGAAATATTGTGAATCTTGGACTTGCAACCTCCTTAAACAAAGGAATCGTTTCTGCCAAAGGTGAGTATATTGTCAGGATGGATTGTGATGATATCAGCCATAATAAAAGGATTGAAAAACAACTGTCATTTATGGACCAAAATCCCGAGATTGGTATCAGTGGCACATGGATGGTTTCTATGGAATCGAATGAAATCATTAAATATCCTCAAACAGATGAAGAATGTAGGA
This sequence comes from uncultured Bacteroidales bacterium, assembly GCA_903917425.1. GTDB lineage: Bacteria > Bacteroidota > Bacteroidia > Bacteroidales > UBA4417 > UBA4417. Next base: position 562 of record CAIXAQ010000604.1, on the reverse strand, counting down.
CTTTCAAATTTTTCAATAGCCCATTGGCACATCCAACAGTTATAATCAAAAGGGAATTCTTAATCAGCAATAACCTAAGGTATTCGCACAACTACCCTGTTTGTGAAGATATGGAACTTTGGCGCAGATGCATGCAACAAACCAAACTTGGAAATTTGTGTGAGCCACTCTTATCCTACAGGGTTCATGGTTCAAATTTATCAATCAGAAGCAAATCCCTTCAAACACAGGCTTTGTTAAATTACTACAAAAGTGAATTAGAAACATTGGGAATCAGTTTTGGATCAATAAACAATGAATTACATTTTGCATTTATAAGACCAGAAATAACTGCTGAAATAAAATCAAATTATAATTTTAAAGACTTTTATCTTTGGTCACACATATTGTTAAATGCTAATAATAAAAATAGAGTATTCGAAAAAGAGTATTTTGACAAATTATTGAAAGAGCAGCAAAGTATTCCACGAGAAAAAGGTAAACAAACACTTTTTTTTATTGAAAGTGTCAAGCTTAAGATTATAAATATAAATATTTACTAAAAATACTCAGTTCCAATTAC
>CAIXAQ010000603.1 GCA_903917425.1 uncultured Bacteroidales bacterium | reverse complement strand
CGGGCCATCAGTAAAAAAACCTGTTGGTACCGTACTACTATTACCTGAATAAAGTATGTTGAGCAAAAAATCCTCTTTGTTAATATTGTAAGCACCCAGGTTGTAAACGTTTTTCATCATCAGATTCCACAAAGGAATATGTGTGTTTACAGCAGTGCTTCTTAACAATTTAAGCATCAGGCAGCTCGAAGTAGGCACTCCCTGGTCGGAAAATTCACCAACCTGGTATACCTTATCGTTGCCTATAACGGTGTATTGGTAGGCAACAGCAAGTGTTTGATCGGGATTTATGGATGAGTTGAGTGAAATAAAACCCAGCCTGGGGCTGAAAGTAAATTCCGAAGCGTTGAGTTTACGGGCACTTTCAATTTTTTCGAAATCAACTCCGGGAGCAAATCCCTTTTGTATCAGGTAGTCGGATACGACATTGATATTCCTGACCTTGGTAGTGTCGAGATTGTACAGGAGGTCATTGGTATTGTTGTCGGGATACGCTTGCTGAGCGGAAGCATGTATGGTTTGATTGTATGGTGCTATTTCGCCTATGTCCTGAAAAGCCACCAGGTTCCGGTTCTCGGTAATGGCAGCACCAATATTGGTTATCCATACTTCAATCTTTGTAATATTAATATTTGAAGTTATTACAGGCAATGATTTAAGGGCAGGTTCATATTGCCCGCGAAAATACTGACCGATAAAAAAATTGCGGTTTTCTTCGTAATCGAGCGCGTGGACCGAAAATTTCTGGGTTTGTGCCCCGCCCTGCACGGTGATGTTCTCAACCTGGCTTTGCTGTTGCGAAAAAATACCCGTAACCGTGGCTTTCCCAAACTGCAACTGGGTTTTTAATCCAAAAAGGCTTTGGCTGCCGGTAATAAGTGTACTGTTAAGTGGCATACTAACATTTCCGGCTTCGACGAGTTTGATGATTTCGTCTTCTTTTCCCTCGTATTTAAGTTTCAGTGTATTTTCGAAATCGAATGTTGCTTCGGTGTTGTAATTGGTATTGAATTCAATTTTATCGCCAATCTTTGCCATCACACTCATCTGAATTTTCATTTTAAAGTCAAAATTCGTGGTTCGGCGCAGACGCTGGCTGATGAATGGGTCGTCGCGGCGATTGGAAACAACGCCGAATGTAAGTTCGGTGCTACCTTGTGGACGCACATCAATGGTATTTCCGCCAAACACCCTGTCGAAAAGTTCGCCTCCCACGCGTATTTGCGGAATTACACCCAGCCTTGTTGCCGTGGTTGTGGTTTTGGCACGTTCGCGCCAGTAGCTGTCCAATGAGCGGCGTGTATCCCACTTTAAGTACTCATCGAACGAAAAAGATGCCGGGTTACGGTAATCCAATGCCCCAATTTTATCCGTAATAGTGTATTCATTATTTATAGGATCGTAAATCACATCCTGTTTCTCATTGGAAGGATTTTTAAGGTATAAACCTCCTGAAGCATTATTGTCGTAGGGATTTTGGCTGGCAGGAATGGGAAAGCGGAGCGGACCATCGGGTCCGACCGAGTCGGGAGGAGTTATAAAACGACCTTGTTCCAGTTCATCAGGGGAAATGCCAATAGATGAACTTACACCCCACACAAGGGATATAAGAATTGTAAAGAAAGTAAGCCTGAAAGTGTAGTTGATATATCTCTTCAAACCGCTGTAATCTTTATCATCATAATGCCAACAATTACAGGCTGGCTATTTAATTTTAGTAACGAAACCGCTCCGGATACTGTCGCTTTTTTACAGTATTTTTAAAGCATATTTAATCATTTGGTCAACTTGTAACGTGCCTCCGTTGGCTTTTATAACCTGGTCCAGAGCCTTCTCTGCCACCGGCCTGTTAAAACCAAGCATAACCAAAGCAGATAACGCTTCATGTTTGCCAGTATTGTGCTGACTTATTAAATTTTCGCCTGCCGGGAGGTCCTTCATTATTTTATCTTTAAGATCAATAATAATGCGCAATGCCGATTTCCCCCCTATGCCTTTTATTGATTGGAGTAATTTTACGTTTTCGGTGGCAATGGCATCAGCAACTTCGGATGGAGTAAGCGATGATAAAATGAGCCGGGCTGTATTAGGTCCTATCCCGGAAACGGATATAAGCTGCTGAAAAACATGCCTTTCGCTGGTATCGGCAAATCCATATAGTATAAGTGCATCTTCACGCACTATCAGATGTGTATGCAAACGGCAGGATTCCTTTCCGTTAATCTGTGAATATGTGTTAAGCGAGATATTAATGGAGTAACCGATCCCCTGACAAGCCAGTACGGCGGTTGTCGGATTTAATTCGGCTATTTTCCCTTCGATAAATGAATACATATCAGATTGTTATGATGAAAATGATCAGGATGCCAGGTGATTTGAAAAATAAGCGGATTTAACTGCCCGGCTTATTGCAAGTATAAATTTTAAATTCCATTCGAAACGCTTTTTGTAATTTATTCCTGTCTTCGCATTCAAACAGATACAACAAATTACAACTTAAATGCATTGCAAAAGTAGGAATTTAGCCTGAATAATGCAGCAGGGATTCATTAAACTCAATCACTATTGTAAGCAGTTACTCCACAGTTGGCAGTTCCCGGATCTGATATTTATGATATGAGGAAATCTGTTCTATCCACCAACAGGGGCCAGTGTATTGCCGACAAACGCTGAAAACTTATGCAGCTGACTTATCCTGACTTTTCAACCGCAAGCAAAAACCAACCGTCGATTATCGTCAGCTAATTTAGACACAATTCAAATTGCAGTTTTTGAAATAGTTTTTAATTAAAAGTATCAATTAAACCGCGCTTTTGTTTGTTACTTTGCAGTATAAAATATATATATTTATTCTTTTGATAAACAACAGGTTATCATGAAAACACTCAGTCAAAAAAATGCACTTTCCTATCACTCCGAAGGACGCCCTGGAAAGATTGAAGTAGTCCCTACCAAACCCCACAGCACCCAGCGCGATCTTTCGCTGGCTTATTCGCCCGGAGTGGCCGAGCCATGCCTCGAAATACAGGCACATCCTGAAGATGTATATAAGTACACTGCCAAAGGCAACCTGGTAGCCGTTATTTCGAATGGAACTGCCGTACTTGGTCTTGGCGATATAGGCGCCGAAGCGGGGAAGCCGGTCATGGAAGGCAAAGGTTTACTGTTTAAAATATTTGCCGATATTGATGTTTTCGATATCGAAATAAACGAAAAAGACATTGACCGCATCGTGCAAACTGTCAAGGCCATTTCTCCCACTTTTGGAGGCATCAATCTCGAAGATATCAAGGCCCCTGAATGTTTTGAGATAGAAGAACGCCTGAAAGCGGAACTAGATATACCCGTAATGCACGACGATCAGCATGGTACGGCAATTATTACCTCGGCAGGTTTGCTGAATGCGTTGATGATCAACGGAAAGAAAATTGAAGATTTGAAAATTGTTGTCAACGGAGCAGGTGCAGCAGCTATTTCGTGTACTAAACTGTATGTAAAACTGGGAGCACTCAAAGAAAATATCATCATGCTCGACAGCAAAGGTGTGTTAAACAGGAAACGCACCGATATGAATAAATACAAAGCAAATTTTGTAACTGACCGCGATATTGACACTCTTGAACAGGCAATGGATGGAGCCGACATGTTCCTTGGGTTATCGGTGGCCGGTGCCTTGAAACCGGAATATTTAATGAAAATGGCAACAAATCCTATCGTCTTTGCACTTGCCAATCCAGTCCCTGAAATATCATACCCCGAAGCAACAACTGCGCGCCCCGATATTATTATGGGAACCGGCCGGAGTGATTTTCCCAACCAGGTGAACAATGTACTTGGGTTTCCATATGTTTTCCGTGGCGCCCTGGATGTAAGGGCAAAATGCATTAACGAAGAAATGAAACTGGCTGCTGCCTACGCTTTGGCTGAACTGGCAAAAATGCCTGTGCCGGAAGAAGTGAATATTGCCTACAATGCCACCAACCTGAAATTCGGAAGCGAATACATTATTCCCAAACCCAACGACCCACGCCTTATTCTTTACGTTGCCACGGCAGTTGCCAGGGCAGCCATGGAAACCGGTGTTGCCCGGAAGCCTATCGCCGACTGGCCCGCCTATGAAGCTGAACTCAGCAAACGACTCGGTCTCACCAACCCGCTTATCAAACAGATAAAAGCCCGT
>CAIXAQ010000602.1 GCA_903917425.1 uncultured Bacteroidales bacterium | reverse complement strand
ATGATATTTAAAAATGCTCTGATTTGAACTTTGAGTAATGTCGCGTTGAATGGTTGCAGAAACATCATCCGTATTATGGAGCAGTGAGCCTGTACTTGAAGAATTCGACTTGATAACCAATCCGGAATTTCCGGCAGTATTGTTTAGTATACCCGCAACAGTCAGAGTTGTATTTGGATTTATAGCTAACCGGCCTAAGGGATGAATCTTTAACCCATTGGCCAATGCATCAGGATGTGTAACATCTCCTACAAATGCTGCTGCTGAAGTTGTGTCCCACACTGATGTATTAACTGAGGCTGTCCAGTCGACTACTCCTCCTGCCTGTGTCCAGCCATATTGACCGCAGAAGATCCTATTAAGATACAGTTCAGTAAAATCGTAGCCTTCATAATAATTTGGGCTATTGTAATAGACTGAATAACTAGGACCATTACCCGCTGCATATTTTTGGTATCCATCCATCGCTGCCACCTTAAAATTAATTCCAGCTACATCGGAAATATTGGTTATCCGAATACTTACAGTTCCTAAAACCTGCCAATTAGTAGTGACTTCTGAATATGCACCACTGTTGTAGGCATATGGGCTGAGAGCTGGATTAGCATAAATCGCAATATTAAGGTTATTGCTGTTCCATGAAGTCGTTGCAGTATACTTATCTAATGTATAACCATCAGGGTCTGTATAGGTTCCATTAATAAATGTTCCTTCAGTAAGTTGAGGTAAAAAAGCTGTGTTGAAATTTAAGTAGTTTGCTATAAAAACGATCTGTGATGAGTATAGATACGTCCCATTAGCTGTTGCCTTAACAAGAATATCAAATTTTAAAGAATTTACAGTACCAAATGTAATTCTCGGATTCGAAAGCTTAAAACTCAATTTTTCAGCCGCCATCAGGCTGAAGGAAAGAAAGGCAAACAAAAAGAATGTAATTATCGTTTTCATAGGATTGGATTTTTAAAGAAATATATTTCAATCTAACTCAGATTCATATTATTGGTTAACAAGTTATTACACATCAATCTCTGAACTTTCACACTTATTTTCATTCCCTGAGGATAAGTATTTTTTTCAAAAGAACAGAATTATCAGCCTCAATTTTAAGGAAATAAACACCCGGATTCAATCCTTCTGTATTCATGTTTATTTCATTTCCAATCTCGCCTGCTGCATATTTTCTTTCATATATATTGACACCATTGCTGGTGAGTAATGTCAGGTTTAATGCTTTTCCCTTATAACTACCTAAAAGAAGTGTTACATGATCATTAGCAGGATTCGGGAAAAGGGATATCGAATTTTCATCTAAGGGTTTAGTCCCGGTTATCATTATATCTACAATGTTGGAAGTATCGGAACTACAACCATTTTCGGTAACAATATTGAAATACTGGCCATTATACACAGGTGTGTACAACTGCCCGGTGGCTCCTTGCAATAGTTGATTGTTATAATACCATTGATTCCCGTTTGGAGCATTTGAAGCAAGGTAAATACCCGCATAATTAATTACCGGAGCCGGGGGAACAGGATAAACCAATACTTCGGCATTTCCTGTTGAAGTTCCGGAACAATTCATATCCTGAACTGAAGTAACCGAATATATACCCGGATCATTTGTAACTAATAAAAAAGGTGATGTGTGAATCGCATTGAAAAAATTTGAATTTATTCCGTTGGTGCATGTAAATGACCATGGCGGTATACCTGTTAGATCAATAGTAATCGTGGCTTGTGAACCGTCGTCACATAATGCACCGCCTCCGCTAACCTGGGCGGTTGGCAACTGATGGACAAGCAGGTTGGCCGAACCGTTAATGGTCATAATACCATCATTTGCCACTAACAGATATTGTGTGTTTTCACCAGGGTTTACAAATGGGTTGGCCAGGGTTGAGTTCCATGCCGGTGTGCCTGGAGGAACCGAAGTCCAGTTATAAGTGTAAACACCTGAACCTCCGCCCACATTAGCTAAAAGTTGTGCTGACTGTCCATTACATATGGCACCCGGAACTACTGTTGGACTTGCCGTCAACATTGCGCCCGACACTGTAACAGCCATTTCATCGGTTGTTTGGCATTGCCCGGAAGTATTGGTAACCTGAAGTACGAAAAGTGAAGAGTTTGTAAGCGGAACTGTAAACGGGTTCTGTACATTCGGATTTATCAACAGGTTCGCGGGAGCCCAATAATATGCATAATTGCCTGTTCCACCCGAAGCAGCATGCAATTGAATAGCTGCTCCGCTGCTGATAATAGTATCGTTCCCTGCAGAGGCAGCAGGCAAGGTATTAACTGTAACCGGCAGGGTCGAGACCGGCCCGTTACCGCATTCATTCATACCGCAAACCGAAATATTCCCGGATACAGCACCTGTTGAATAATCAACCGTAATTGAATTTGAATTTACTCCACCTGATATTGTGGCTCCTGCCGGAACCGACCAGGTATAACCGGTAACATTTGCTATAGGTGCGATACTGTATGATATGCCTGTTGAACCCTGGCAAATGGTATTACTCCCGGCAACCTGTCCGGGATTGGCTGTAATTCCGCAAACCCTCCCGTTAACAAAATAGGTTGATGTAGGTGCATCATTTAACACATTGGCAAATTGATCGGAATATTCACAGGAAGGGCCCATTTCGAACCATTCCAGTGCAGGCGAACCCGAAAGGAAAGTAAATGTCAGGTTTACGATAAAGCTACCGTCAGGCAGAGAAACACCTGATGAGAACCATCCCATCACAATGCGATGCATGCCTGATCCTAAATTATTATCGCCCATATTAAAAACACCCGAAAGGGCAGGATTCTGAATCCCCGAAACCAAATGAAGTTTAGAATAATCATAATCAATTGTTAATGAGAAAGATCCAACGCTATTGAACCCAACTACCGTGATCGGTACAACAACCTGTTGCCCGGCAATAACATTAGCAACTGTGGCTATAGCTGTAACAGGTGCATTCTGGGCAAATACCCCATGTCCCCAAAAACCTAACAATATGACCAGGCTGGCAAACAACAATAATTTCAGTTCACGATTCATTTCTTATATAGATTTAGCACACAATATTCTTTTTATTATTTTGATAAAATTTAGTCTTCAACCCTAACGCCCAATCCATTTTAACTTTAACTTTTTACGCTTCACTATTCATTGTTCACTATTCGTTGTTCACTATTCACTTTTCATTGTTCACTTTTCACTATTCATTGTTCACTTTTCACTTCATTGTTCACTTTTCATTGTTCACTTTTCACTTTTCATTGTTCACTTTTCACTTTTCATTGTTCACT
>CAIXAQ010000601.1 GCA_903917425.1 uncultured Bacteroidales bacterium | reverse complement strand
TGGCAATTTAAATATCATAAAATGCTTGTTTGCTCTGGCTCACATTATTGAATTTGACGTTTTGCAGATTTGCGATGGTTGAGTTTTTCAACACGATTGATCATTCGGGCAACCAAGCTTCAAATAGACTCCAAAACACGACATTTTTTATGCCTTTTTTGCCAACCGTACATTATCTTGTCAGTTGATAGTCATTGATTAATAATCCGGGTGAAAGGTTTAATCTGGCAGTTAATTTTCGGATCATTTCAACAGTCAGTTTTCTTTTCCGGTTTAATATTTCCGAAACCCGGCTCTTTCCTCCAAGTTCATTTACCAGATCGCTCTGTTTAAGCTGCATTTCTTCCATTCTTATTTTAATCGCTTCAATCGGATCTGGTGCTTCAATCGGATAATGTTTTTTTTCATATTCATCAATCAGCAGTCCAAGCACATCTGCTTCATCGCTTTCAGTGGTTCCAATTTCTGCACTAAAAATGGTTTCAAGCCTTTTCAGTGCCTGGCTATAGTCGGTTTCAGTTTTTATTGGTTTTATTTCCATTTTCTGAAATTTAAATTGTGTTTGCATCAATCTTATTGTACTCAACATGAGTTCCAATGAAACGGATAAATATCCATTGTTTCTCAAAGTTGAATTTTACTACCAGCCTGTAGGAATTGCCTTTGATGTTAAAAACAATTCTACTGTCTTTCAGAATACTTGCATTTATATATGTCTGTTTAACTTCATTAGGTGTATTCCAGTTAGAACTCATTGCCGTATCAAACCAGGTCTTCAGGTATTGTTCGGAATCTGGATGTGCATCCCAAAAGTCTCTCAGCGTACTTTTTGCAAATATTCTTTCCATAAACCCGAATAGTGATGCAAAGATAATCAAAAATTCCCAATATGGGAACTATTTATGAAATTTCGTGTCTTTTAGTATGGTAGGTAACTGCTTTCTATCAAATATCCCTAGATAATCCTGAAATAATCCACCACTGTGCATCGTCTTTCCCTGGTAAAAGTGCGGGCGCGGGTAACGCCTTCGCCGGTGGGACTGGCAATGGTGAATGAAGCAAATCCTGCGCCACCGTGGCCTAGCCCGGCATAACTAGGTCCGTTTTTTATAAAAATGGAACAATTCATGGCTTTCGCCATTTTGCTCAGCTTGGCAATATTCAGCGAATGCATGATGGCGGTATGCCTGAATCCATGCTCAACTTCAACCGCCATTTCGATGGCAATATCTACATCTTTTACCCGTACCAAAGGCATTACCGGCATTAATTGCTCTGTCCAAACCAAAGGATGTTCGCGGCCCACCTCACAAAGCAACAAGCGGGTTGAAGGAGGGACGGTAAGCCCGATTTGTTTTGCTATAAAATCGGCATTTTTGCCAACATAATTTTTATTGGCAGCTCCTTCGTTCCCGGGTCCGCCAGGTTCGGCAATGACGAGTTCGGTGATTTTTTTTATCTGGTACTCATTCAGTTCGTAAGCACCGTTTTTCTTCATTTCCTCCTTTAACCTGTCAGCAACCGATGCAACCACGATAATCTCCTTCTCGCAGATGCAAATTACATTGTTGTCGAAGCTGGCACCATCTACTATGTCCTTGCCTGCTTTTGCAATGTCGGCGGTTTCGTCAACAACGCATGGCGGGTTTCCGGGACCGGCGGCAATTACTTTTTTACCGCTGTTCATCGCAACCCTTACAACGGCAGGTCCGCCGGTTACAACCAGTATGGCAATTTTTGGATGAGTCATCAGGTCTTTTGCCGATTCGATAGTAGGTTCGGCAATACAGCTAACCAGGTTTGCCGGCCCTCCGGCTTCAATAATTGCTTTGTTGAGCAGGGTAACAAGGAATGCAGAGACTTTTTTTGAAGAGGGGTGCGGGTTAAAAACAACAGAATTTCCTCCGGAAATCATTCCGATGGTATTACTGATGATAGTCACGGTAGGGTTGGTGCTCGGAGTAATGGAACCTATAATGCCGTAAGGCGCCCTTTCAACCAGCGTCAGGCCGGAATCATCGGAAAAGGCTTCGGCAACCAGGTCTTCAACGCCGGGTGTTTTTAAAATACCCAGCTCATTCTTAATCACTTTATCTTCCCAACGGCCTAAACCGGTTTCTTTCCATGCCATTTTGGAAATAATTTCCTTGTTTGCCTGGCAGACTTTCCGGATGTTGGAAATGATGTTTTTCCGGATTTCCAGCGAAAGCTTGCCAAACTCCCTGAATGACAGTTCGGAAGCATCAATTGCCTTGCTGATTGTAGGAAATACACCTAAACTGTCAGTTGCAGCATCTTTTGGCAGGCTGAGATCCATGCCTTTAATAACGTCCTTTATAATCTGCCTTACGCTTTCTTCCAGATTTTCCATTATGTTCGCTTATTGCATGAAATAGGGCCGTGTTTCAATATGAGGCTGTGGAATGAGTGTTGCCATACACAAGAGTTTTTTGGCCCTGGCTGCTTCCGTTCCGGCCTGCATCGCGGCTTGAACAGCATCGAGGCTTCCCATTAATTTTACATAGGATTTGCCTCCGAATCCTATTGCAAGTCGCACTTCTATGATTTTTACGCCTCCAATCTTAGCCGCCAGATCAGCGGCTTCGATGCCGGACACAACAGTAAGTGTTTCGATAATTCCTATGGCCGACCATTCGCTTACTTGAATGACCTTACCAATTGCTGCCATTGCGTCAGGGTGTATCATCGGGAGGAACAAACTGTCAACAATCAGTTCCTTGCCGGTTTCGAGGCCTTTTTGGAACGAATAATCAACAGAAGCTACATCCCCGGTGAAAACGATAATGTATTTGCCGGGGCACATGGTACGAGCCTCAATGATTTTGATCGGGGCAACTTTTACCATTTCATCCAATGCCAGTATGCCGATGGCTATACTGCTGAATTCCAGTGCCCCTAACGCGATTATTTCCACTCGAACCTCCTTATTTCCTGTAAATAATCGTGTCGTATTCATCTATAATATCTACAATTCCCACAATCAGGGCATCAACAGGTTTATTGGTGGTAACAGGAGTTTCTCTTGCAGGGCTGCCCTCGGCTACCATCACAAGTTCATCGCGGGCAACCCCGATAATATCGAGTGCAACCACATAATCGCCTTTCCTGCTTCCGTGCTGATCCGTTTTATCAATCAAAAGGTAACGCGATCCTTTCATCCCATCATTAATGGTGCTACTCACGATGGTTCCTACAACTTTTCCAAGGATCATGGCCAGTTTTTATTTCCGGTAAGTGAATTTGCCGTCCTTTTCAATGTTATCAACTATAGCAATGATGGCTGAATCGCTTGGCTTTCCTTCGGTTACACCGGTCATGCGCGCACTGCTTCCTGAAACATAGAAGACAATTTCACCTATCCCGGCTCCCACACTATCCATGGATACGACAAAGTCGTTTTTCCCCTTCATAGTTACAGGGTCAATTTTTTCGACAAGCAAAAAACGAATCCCTTCTATTTTGGGAGCTTTATGACTTGAAACTACAGTTCCAACCACCCTTGCAAGTATCATTGTGATTCCAGTTATTGATTAAATTGAACCCATGCATGTCGGTCCACACCGTGGCATGTTATTGCCGGGTAGAGAGGATTCCTATTTCTTGACACTTCCCCTGCCCAGTGGCAAAGCACTGTCAACATTGGCATGCGGACGTGGAATTATATGTGACGAAACTATCTCGCCTACTTTTTGCGCAGCCTGCACGCCAGCGTCGACAGCAGCTCTTACTGATGCCACATCGCCACGGACAATTGCAGTTACGTAACCGCCGCCAATTTTTTCGAAGCCGATGAGTTCAACTCTTGCAGCTTTAACCATTGCATCCGAAGCCTCAACCATAGCGGCAAAGCCCCTGGTTTCAATCATTCCTAATGCGTCTGATGTGTTGTCATTCATGATTTATCAGTTTAAAATTTATTATTACTTATTTATAATCTTCTCTTCCCGAAATTTCAGCAAGACGCTTTTCAACAATGTTTTTGCATTCCAGCACTTCGGCTTCGTCGCCGGCAATATATACCCGGCCAAATTTGCCAAATCCTATTACATCAATAATGTTGATATGAGCGGTTTTTTCGGCTTCGTTGGCAGCATAGTATGCATATCCTGCAGGTTCAACCTCCAGTACAAACAAGGTGTCACCTTTGAGCAACATCATTCCGTAACGGGTCCGGTTGATTAATTGAGCATGATGATCTTCCACATTTTTTATTAACTGGCTTGTCAGTATGCGCGGTTTGATCCTGTCATCTTCAGTTTTCTCAATAGTTTTTAGTACTGCTTCGCCTGCCATGCGTACATCGCCCTGGCTATCGGAATGTACTTCGAGCAAACCGTATGCACGTTCAACTATCTGCATTCCAGGCTTCACATGGGTTGCTTTTAATGCAATATCGGTAAGCGTGTTAATCTCAATGCCCGGAGCAATTTCGATTATACAGCAGGCTTGCCCGCTTACCGGCAGGTATCCCTTCGACACTGTGGATAAATACGAAGCCATCTGCAGTTGCAGTGAATCGATAAAAATATATGTTCTCAGGTCTATCATGGTTTTCTCCCTTTTTTTTGAATTGCAATATATATTATAACGTCATGCAAATATAGTTTTTTTACTTACTGAAAATAAGATTTTTTTACTCATAATTAGCGGGTTACAAAACCGGAAAATTATGAAAAGATAAGTTCCGGGCAGGAGAACCGTCTGAAAATAATAAAAAAATAAATTCGCCGGTTGTTTTGATTTTAATTATACTTTTGCACGCTTTTTGAGTATCCTGTTTGAAGTAGGGGTCCTCTTCAAATTGATTCCGGTTTCAGGGGGATAGGCAGTAGGGGTTCGGAAAATGGACCTGATTGTTGAAAAATAAGCTGATAAGTAATTTATTTCTTAATTATTTATTTGTGCCATATACTATAAATGGCTGATTGTAAGCGGATTGATTTAATTAAACTAAAAAAAGACGGAGAAATAACATTTTTTTTTGCGATTAACTATAAAGTTGTATTAACTTTACCTAACACAAAGTCAAATAGCAAAAGTTTTACTCGATTAAGTCGGATTTAATCATGACATCGTAGTTGTGTTAAAATTGTAGTGCGGAGTCTGAATAAAAAATAGTGCCGGGCAGAGTTAATTTTAACACTAAAACCTGTTCCCGCAGACGATAAAAAGGCTGAATAAAAACTAATATAACAAGCATCAGATTTTGATGTGAACATTTGAATAATGCTCGTGGAATGAAAAAAAATGAAGATTTCAAGGATTATCCTTTACACACCACACTCAAAAAAATATTTGGATTTGAGAGTTTTAAAGGGAATCAGGAAGCAATAATACGTAATTTACTTAGCGGAAACGATACATTCGTAATTATGCCTACCGGCGGAGGGAAGTCGATGTGCTACCAGTTGCCGGCGATGTTCCTGCCCGGTACTGCCATAGTTATTTCACCCCTTATCTCGTTGATGAAGAATCAGGTGGATGCCATGCGGCAGTTTGGTGCCGACAAAGGCATAGCTCATGTACTTAACTCATCCCTTTCGAAGGCAGAGATCACGCAGGTTAAAAGCGATCTGACCGAAGGGAAAACAAAGTTGCTTTATGTAGCACCCGAATCGCTTACAAAAGAGGAAAACATCTCTTTTTTCAGGGACATAAAAATTTCGTTTTATGCTATCGACGAAGCGCATTGCATTTCGGAGTGGGGTCATGATTTCAGGCCGGAATACCGCCGGCTTCGCCCCATAATAGATGCTATTGGCCAGGATGTTCCGGTGCTTGCATTAACAGCCACTGCTACACCCAAAGTACAGCAGGATATCCTGAAAAGTCTGGGCATGCAGGAAGCAGCTCTCTACAAATCGTCATTCAACCGTTCGAACCTTTACTATGAGGTAAAGCAGAAAAATGCCGATGTGAACAAGGATGTGATCCGGTTCATAAAAATGCATACCGGTAAATCGGGGATTATTTATTGCCTCAGCCGTCGCCAGGTCGAGGAACTTTCAGAAACACTGGTAGTTAACGGTATCAAAGCTTTGCCTTACCATGCTGGTCTCGATTCGGCTGTGAGGGTTGAGAACCAGGATAAGTTTCTGATGGAGGAATCGGATGTTATTGTTGCAACAATAGCTTTCGGGATGGGTATAGATAAACCTGATGTCCGTTTTGTAATCCATTACGACATGCCCAAAAGCCTTGAAGGCTATTACCAGGAAACCGGGCGGTCAGGACGCGATGACGGGGAAGGGATTTGCCTGGCATTTTACGCCTACGAGGATATCGAAAAACTCGAAAAATTCAGCAAAAACAAAGGTGTTGCCGAGCAGGAAATTGCCAACCAGCTTTTAATGGAAGTAGTGTCATTTGCCGAATCGGCCATGTGCCGGCGCAAGCAATTGCTCCACTATTTCGGCGAAGTATATAAGGAGGATAATTGTGGTAACTGCGACAACTGCCTGCATCCCAAAACGAAAATTGATGGACGCGAGTACGTCGACCTTGCGCTGGAAGCGGTATTGGCAACCAAACAGTTGTGTAAGGCAAAGCACATTGTAAACATCATGATTGGGAAAGTTTCATCCAACATCAAATCATACAAGCACAACGAACTTGATATTTTCGGTAAGGGCATGGAAGAAAGCGAGCGTTTCTGGGATGGGGTGCTCCGGCAGATGCTTATTGAACGGCTCGTAGTAAAAGATATTGAAAATTATGGGATTTTAAAAATAACTCCTGAAGGACAAAAGTTTCTAAAAAAACCTTATGCCGTTATGGTAGTAAAAGATACAGATCCGGAAGAAGGCGACGATGATGAAATGATGTCGGGTGGCGGTGCTCGAACCAGCACTACGGATAAAACCTTGTTTTCGTTGCTTAAGGATCTTCGCAAGGAACTTGCGCGTAAAGAAAGTCTGCCTCCTTTCGTGATCTTCCAGGATCCTTCGCTCGAGGACATGGCTATACAGTATCCTATCAATATGGACGAGCTGCAGCGTATTACCGGTGTAGGAGCCGGTAAAGCGCAAAAATACGGAAAGCCGTTCCTGGAACTTATTTCATCCTACGTTGAAGAAAATGAAATTATTCGCCCGATGGATATGATAGTAAAATCTGTGGTCAATAAATCAGGGCTGAAGGTCTATATTATTACAAATATTGACCGTAAAATTTTGCTGGAGGATATAGCCACGGCAAAAAATCTTACCGCCGACGAATTGCTTACTGAAATCGAAAGTATTGTTGATTCGGGCACAAAAATTGACCTGACTTACTACCTCAACGAAACCATAGATCCTTACCACCAGGAGGAGATAAGGGATTATTTTATGGAAGCAGAAACCGATTCGGTGGAACAGGCGCTGAGAGATTTGGGCGAAAATGAATTCACCGAGGAGGAAATCAGGCTGGTACGTATTAAATATATCTCGGAAGTTGGTAATTAATTCGTTATCAAATAAGTGTTTTTTTTAACTTCGCAGCCTGATTCATAAAAAGATGGATCAGGTTGTTTTTATAATAATTTCACTAAGTGTAATAAAATGACAGAAGAACTTAACAATATGGAAAACACTCCTGCGCCCATTCAAACGACGGCACCCTCCGATGCAATTTTGCCTAAAGTTGAACCGGTTCCACCGGCTCATGCAAGGATAAACCCTCTGTTACTGGCAATGAACATGGTGATGCTCGTTGGACTTGTTATTTTATACATACTGCATTTTACAGGTTCAGGCAGTAAAAATGATGCTATCGGAGGAGCCGTGGCAAAAGCGAACAGGGGATCCATTTCGGTAGCGTATGTGAATAACGACAGTATTTTGGGCAGCTACGAACTGGTTAAAAAAATGCGTGCCGATCTCGAGGCAAAAGGCAAAAGACTCGAAAGTGAAGTTGCTTCCAGGCAACAGGCTTTTGAAAAAGATGCTGCTTATTTCAAGGAACAAGTAGCCAAGAAGTCGATAAGTGATCAGAGTGCACAGGAAATTTATGGTCAGTTGCAGCAGAACCAGAAAGATATTTACGATTTACGCGACAGGTATGCTGCCGAATTGCAGCAAAGCGAAATGGATATGAACGTTGCCCTGCTCGATTCGGTTACGAATTTCCTTGACCGGTATAACGAAAAATACAAATTCGATTATATTCTTGGTTATACAAAAGGGGGTAATATACTGTATGCCAATGACACTATGAATGTTACAGGGGATGTGCTAAAAGAACTTAACCTGGAATATATGAAAAAACATGGCGGGAAATAAATAAACCCGAAGCATTCTTTTCCTGAAAAATATTTCGCCTGTCACGACATTAATTTCCAGGATACCTCTGATTTTATGAAGAAATGGGCTTTTATTCTTTTTTTGGCTTTGCTTTCGGCATCGTGCAGCAGCTTATTAAGCGACAAACCTATAGGTACGCTGAGTGAAGAGCAGATGACCGGCCTGTTGGTTGATATTCATCTCACGGAAGCAACCCTGCGATTGGCAAATGACTCATTAGCAAAGCTTAGTGATAGCACTGACCTGAGAATCCGGTTTGCCCAGGTTTTTAAAAAGCATAACGTTACACCTGACGAATTCAATAGAAGCCTTAACTATTATATGGAACATATTGATGGCCTGGTAAAAATATACGACGATGTGATCAACAACTTAATGGTGCTGGAAGCCAGCCTGATACCAAAAGCAGAGAGGTCAAAAGAACAAAGAGGCCGGATTGCATCAGATCAGGAGAAAATGACTAATCCCTGGTTCAGATCGTTAAATAAAAATGTCCGACTTGAAGAATTTCATTATTTTGACTCTGTAAAATATCCGGTAACACCAGATTTTAATGTGTATTTTCCTGATTCTGCAAAATAAGTATCAGCCCAAAATATGCAATTACTAAAATTTTATAGCCATAACCACAGCTAATCATAAATTCTTTCCCGGGATCTGAATTTCTGAGTTTGGAGTAAGGGACTCTATAAATTTATAAGTTATTCCGTTTGCACTGCAACGGAGTTCCTCCAGATCCAAAACCAGGTGAGGAGAATGCCTGAAAAACAAACACCTGTAACTTGTCCATAAAATATATCAATCCCGAAACCCTCGGGGGCAACCAGTATATAGGCCGATACAACTGCCGACATAAATACAGCAGGAATTAGCGTTACCCAATAGAGTTTCTGCTCAGTGGCCAGGTAAATTGTAATTGCCCACAACACTATGACTGCCAGCGTTTGATTCGACCAGGCCATGTAGCGCCAGATGATGGAGAAATCGACCTGTGTGAGGAAAAAGCCAATAATAAAAAGCGGGGAAGTTAATATTAAACGGTTCTTAATGCTTTTTTGGTCGAAATGGAAGAAGTCGGCAATGATAATCCTGGCGCTGCGAAAAGCGGTATCGCCCGAAGTAATGGGAGCTGCAACTACACCTAACATGGCCAGTACAGCACCAAAACGGCCAAGCAAAGTGTGGGATATTTCATTTACAATCCAGGCAGCATTTCCTTTTTGTGCCTCCATAACATTGTTCAATTCGTGCACTCCTCCAAAAAAACTCATTCCAACGGCTGCCCATATTAACGCTACCAGGCCTTCGGTGATCATGGCCCCGTAAAAAACCCTGCGACCATACTTCTCGCTAGTCATGCAACGCGCCATTAACGGCGATTGCGTGGAGTGGAAACCGGAAATCGCCCCGCAGGCAATGGTGACGAAAAGCATAGGAAAAATGGGAAACTTGCCGGGATTTGCATTCATATTTGTAAAATTTGCCGGAACTAATTCCGGAATCGGTAATCCATAATATATCATGGCTCCTCCAATACCTACGGCCATAAAAAGCATGGCGAATCCGAAAAAAGGGTAAATCCGGCCAATCAGTTTGTCGATGGGCAACATGGTAGCGAGTATATAATAAATAAAAATAATGGAAGCCCAGGCAGTTACTCCCATAAAGCCGGATGTAAGTCCGGAAAGTATTTTGGCCGGACCCATAATAAAAACAGCTCCTACCAGTATCATCATGGCTACGGTAAACAGGCTCATAAATTGCTGCACGCCTTTGCCCATGTATTTGCCAACGATTGCATGTATGCTCAGGCCGTTCATTCGCAGCGACATCATCCCTGACATGAAATCGTGAACCGCTCCTGCAAAAACAGCACCGAAAACTATCCATACAAACGCCACCGGGCCCCATACCGCTCCGGCAATAGCACCGAAAATGGGTCCCAAACCGGCAATATTCAGAAACTGTATCAGGAAAATCTTACTCCATTTCATAGGAACAAAATCGACGCCGTCAGTTTTGGTTGTGGCCGGAGTTGGTCGGGCAGGGTCGATACCAAAAATTTTTTCGATAAAACGGCCGTAAATTAAATAGCCGCAAATCAGGGCAACGATTGATAACAGAAAGGTAATCATTTAATTCAAATTTATTGCAAAAATAGCGGAAGTAAAGCAATAGTCAGGATAATTCCGTAAAGAAAAACCCGGAATAGTTAATAATCTGCAATATTCGGAAAAACAAGTAGTTACCGCAGTTATCAAAGGGTAGAATACAACCTACCTACTCAATTATATTGTAAAACTACTGAAAGAAGTTAAAAATCCGGGGTAACCTGTAAAATCCGTGGCTGAAATTTAGATGGAGGAGTGAAACGTTACAAGAAATGGAATCGAAATTTATTTCCAGGCACCTAAAATTAAACCCATAATGGTCAGGCCAACTACATTATAGCCGGCATTTATCAGCATGTAGCGTGTGCTGCGAAACTCATACTGCCCGCTCACGAAAATGGCCATGGCAATCCAGCCGAAACCAGTGAAAAATCCATACATGGCTCCCTGGGAGGCTCCTATCTCCGGAGAATTCATAAACAAGGCCAGGTTTAACGACATGACAAATGAAAATACCAGGGTCAGACCCATGGTTTTAACCATATTGACTTTTGTGGCGGCTTCTGCGGTAATTCCGGTTTCTTTCATCCACATTTTACCGAAAACAAAAGGCGAATACCACACGGCTCCAAAGCCAAAAAAGGCCAGTGTCGAAGCGATGATGGCAAGCCAGTTAAGTGTTGCGAAATTCATAAGTTTTGGTTTTAAAGGGTGATTACTGTTTATTATTGTAACAAATTTTAAAATAAATTGTTCGTATGGATAATTTTAAATATGAGCATTAAGTTTTCGCAGTTTCAGGACTTTATCAAAACCAATGACAATTTTTTGTACAGTTCTCAGTTCACTTTACTGAATTTGCCCGAAACCGTTTGCTGTTTGGTTTTAAGCTGATAGATATAAATGCCAGCGGGCAAGCCAGTTACATTTAGTTTTAACTCTTTCTCTCCAGCCGAATTACAAGCATTATCATTATTCATAAGCCTGTTACCCTGCAGGTTGTAAACGCTGAATGCAACCTTGGTTTCTTTCCTGCATTGAAAACGAATGGTAAGCCATGTTTTCGCCGGATTGGGAAATACCAGCGCTTTCATTTCAGAATTATTTTCGCGATTATTGATGTTTAAAACATTGGGATTGTATTCCAAAGCGCCGATATCCGGAGCATTTCCATATATTCTTGGGTTGTGATACCCATCGAAAATAATTCCTTTCAGGTCAGGATTGCCGGCATCAACGAGGGGTGAGTTTGCCTTCAATGCGTAGCCTGAGGCCTCAAAACCTGCATCTGCTGCGGTTCGCGAAAAATAATTGTTACTAATAAACACGTCCGACGAACTGTCGGGCAGCATCACGTAAGAATCCTGCCCGCTGAAACTGGTATGCAGCCGTTCGTAATAATCGTATGTACCCGGGTTAATAATTGCGTTGGATGTAATAAAGCTTCCTTTACTCAAAACGCTTAAAAATCGTATCCCATCCGATTTTGGATTAATAATATCATTGTGCATCACGTGAAACGACGAATCGGGCTGAGCCGAAATATCCGTAATGTAAATCCCGTATTTCATCATGGAGGTATCCAATGGTTGAAAACTCCGGCCGGCATCAACAATAATATTGTTAAAAATGCGATAACCACCTAAGCCATGACTCTCGATCCCGCTTCCTTTCCCCTGGCTGATTACATTATTGTAACAGTCACATTTTGAGCCACCTCCAAGCATAATTCCCGACATCTGGCCGAAGGTTTCCCTTTGGCTGTCGTACATGATCAAATTGTCGAAAACCTGGCAATCCGTTGAAGCCGAACTTACTTGGATGCCATCCCATCCTGAGTATTTAATAATATTATTATAAATCCTGACCCCATCTAAAAGGCTTGGCAACAGTAATGTATCCTTGTTATCACAATTTACAGTTTGTCCGAAATATTTGGTGCTGCCAATATACATGCCCTCATCGCTTGTGTTTGCAATATAATTATCGTGAATAATGGTATTGTACTGAGTATAATTCCCCCGGGTGGAAGCAAAGGAACAATCAGGATCGGTTTTTGCATA
The DNA here is from genome assembly GCA_903917425.1 of uncultured Bacteroidales bacterium. Lineage (GTDB taxonomy): Bacteria > Bacteroidota > Bacteroidia > Bacteroidales > UBA4417 > UBA4417. The sequence goes on along the minus strand of CAIXAQ010000601.1, from coordinate 27,208 downwards.
AATACCGCCGATGGATGTGTTTTCGATGGATACATGGTCGATTTCAAAATCGGAACTCATGTCAGTAATTCCAACGCCCCCCCCATTGCTTACCTTGGTGATTTTGAACCCATAAAAATCGGTTTCGGAACCTGTTCCTGTAAGCCGGATAAACCTGCAATTCTGAATGGAAATGCCAAAATAGTGGTCAGTATGAATAGTTACCAGCCCCCCGATATTGCAAAATACGATTGGTTTGCCCTGTATTCCCGTAAAGTTGCGGATCAGGATAAAGTCGCGGTTGCCAGGCTCAAAAAGGATAGTATCACCGGGTTTAACCTGGTTAAACGGAGCCGCGTTTGCATCAACAAGATTGGACAGCGTATCGACTGAAAAACTTGCTGGAGATGCTTGTAGTTTTACAGAGCAAGCCAGACCCGCTGCCAAAATCAATATCCAAACGTAAATTAACTTAATAATACTCATGCTTTTTTGCTGCAAAACCTGGTTGTTCACCTTTACCCCCTTTTCGCTCTCTCCCAGTTTACCGATTGCGAGCCTTTTATATAACGCTTGAATCCCAGGAATACGGATAAGTTCATGATAAAAAAGTAATAAGGAATAAACAGGATTTTCACTTTTATTGATTTATTTTCGAGATACCAGCCTAACAAAGCGGAAATGTAAAACAGAACCTGGAGCCAGAACAACGTGCTGAAGAATCCGAAATTTACAATTCCTTCGTTAAATGCCAGCATCAGGCCAAAAGGGATCATCAGCAATAGCGACAGCGGAGCGAGCGTCCAGCGCAGCACACGATGCGAAATGTACTGGAATGAGAGGGTTCCGTATTTAAAAATATTTAAGAGTGAACTGAGGCGAATTACCGACTGTATGCCACCGGCTGAAATCCGGATCTTGCGTTTAAGTTCCTCTTTCACATTGGCGGAAGCAGTTTCGATGGCATAGGCTTCGGGATCATATTGTATGGTATAACCTTCCTGCGCTACCCGCAAGGAGATGATAAAATCGTCGAGCAAGGTATCGCGTTCCACTTCACGGTAAAGATTGGTGCGGATGGCAAACAATTCGCCTGCAGCACCCACAACCGAGTACAATTCGGCATCCCATTTTTTCAATGTAGATTCATACTTCCAGTAAATGCCTTCACCGGCACCGGCTGCTGCATCTTTGTCTTTATTGATAATGCGCTTTTCGCCTGACACGCATCCTACTTTCGGGTTACTGAAAAGGTTTACTATCCGCCGTATCGACTCTTTACCAAGCATGGTGTTGGCATCACAAAAAACCACAATAGGCGTATTTACCAGTTTCATTCCGCGGTTCATGGCGCCGATTTTTCCGCTTCGCTGTGGCAGGTGGTGCACTTCAACACCCTCGAATTGTTTGAGCAGATCGGGAGTTCCGTCATCACTGCCATCTGTAACCCATACCATATGCAGTTTGCTGGCAGGATAATCAAGCTCACGCGAATTTTTAACTTTTTCGGCAACAAAATCTTTTTCGTTATAGGCTGCAATAAATAAGGTGACCTCCGGCTCATAATCAGTATTTACAACCTTTTTAGGGGCCAAACCCAGAATTCTTCGGATTTTAACCAGGGCATACAATAAAATCCCATAGCCGAGATAAGCGTAGAAAACGATGAAAAGCAAAGACCAAAATGTGATTTTTAAGACTAACATAAGTCTGGTTTTAAGGGTCAGATTTGTTTTTTAGCATAAATATTGAACTCGTCCACAACGCCATATTCAAAACTGGCAAATCTGTTCAACGAGTCTTTAATGTAATCCTCGCCCGAATGTTTGTCTTCCATTACGAAGGTAATGTTCGGGAATTCGCGGATAAATTTTTCGGCACCCAACAATGCCACAGGTTCCATGCCTTCCACATCAAGTTTAAACAGGATCCTGTCCTCCTTTTTAAGACCAAGAGCCGGGTAAATTGAATCGAAAGTAACAATGTTAGCCTTGCAGTTCCCGGTTTCGCCGTCTACTGCTATGTGTGATGCTCCTGTGTTTACAGGATTGAAAACGAACGTAGACTCGAAGTTTTTATCGCCCAACCCTAAGGCAAAGGATAGAACATCCGATTTCAAATTATTCAATTCGAGGTTTTTAATCAGCACTTCGAAATTGTATGGGATCGGCTCAAAGGCTATGCTGCGCAATCCCAACCGGGCCATTAAAATACTGTAGTCGCCAACACAGGCACCCCCGTCAATAAATACAGTGTACTCATTTTTGTGAGCCAGAAAGTACTTTTTAACTCCCCATTCGTAATAATAATTTGCAAACTGGAAATCGTTGGTGTTCTTCCTGCAGAAAAATGTTCCTGCCGAAGTGCGGATGGTTCTATCGGAGTTATGAGAAGTTTTATTTAAAACATATTTTACCGAAGCAAGCACCGAACCAAGATCGCCATGCTTCATATAATCTAAAAAATAGCGAGTGTACGTTAATAATTTCTTCATTTCAATTGATTTTTAGTATTTTACGAGGAGTAAAGAGTTAATTTTAAGGTGAAACACGTTCCCATATTCCTGTTGCCTGATTGAGCCGCTTAATTACCCTGCAAGGGTTACCGACGGCTATCGAAAATGGCGGAATGCTTTTGGTAACTACGCTTCCTGCACCAATCTGCGAGCGCTGACCGATGGTAACACCTGCCGTTACAACCGAATTGGCACCAATATGTACCTCATCTTCAATAACAACAGGCTTAATATCAAGTGGTTGAACGCTTGAGTTTTTAGTGCCATCCTTATAGCCATGGTTAAAACCACTTACAAAAACATGCTGTCCCAGCCCGGCACCGTTGCCCATGGTAACCGGTCCAATAATGACAGAACCTATACCTACCCTGACGCGGTTGCCAAGCAGTACATTCCCGGAACCATTGTTAATCGTACAGAAGTCTTCAATGGTTGTTAAGTTCCCGATTTCAAAGCGATTCCAGGGAAATACATCAATACGCGAACGGCAGCGTATGGTGGCCCCTTTCCCTTTTTTATGCACAAAAGGATTCAAAAACCAACGAACCCAAAGGCGAGGCCGGGGGTTTCGCTTGGGTGCTATCGTCCAAAGAACAAACTCTTTGATTTTTGGATTGGATTTTATTTTCTGGACTATTCCCATTTTATTGGTTCTTTAAAAAATTACCTGCTGGCAGAGACTTTTTCAATTGCTTTATAAATTTCCTTTACATTGTTTTCCCATGTATGGCTCAGCGCAAATTTTCGGCGTTCCTGTTGTTTTTCAGGACTGTTCTCGCTTAAAGCCTTTTCTATCAGGTTAATATAATCCTCATGAGTAGCGCCCAGGTATGTGTATTTCCTGAAATACTCCATTGCCTCGGTAGTAGTTGCGATGGTAGGTTTTCCCATGGCGAGGTATTCGTCAATTTTACGGGGATAATTTCCGATAGTTGCATCATTAACAACCTGAGGATTCATGCAGATATCAAAGCCTTTGATATAGTCGGGAAGCACCGAAGAATCGCGGGAACCTAAGAAATGAACGTTCGGAATACTATGAAGGTCGGAGGCTTTAAAAACCTCATCTTCAGGCCCTACCAACACTATACTCCATGCCGGACGTTGCCTGGCAATATGCGCAATAAGCTGAACATCAAGTCTTCGTGATGATAAAAACCCGACATAACCAATAATAGGGTAGGGGATAGCACCTAAATCCGCAGCGGCAACAATTTCCCTGTCTATATCGTTGAAAAGCGAAACATCGCACCCCTGCCCCACCATATAGCTGTGTTTGTTGAACTGTAAGCCGTAATTAGTATAAAGCGTAGAGTTATTAACAACTACATCGGCTTTACGGATCAATTGTGGTTCGAGCCGAACACCTTGTTTGCGCCAGTAAGGGTTTTTCGTGAGGAAATCGCGCATATAATACACATAGGTTGCAGGTTTCAAATACTCTTTCATGTAAAATCCCTGGAACATTGAACTGTCGTTGAATAAAATATAATCTTTAAAGCCCAGGGTATTTATTGCCTTCAGAATGGCTTTTGCAAAAATGCGGTTATTTCGTTTGTTCAGTAAATCATATATCCGGGGCGATTTTATCCAGTTGATGGATTCTACAATTCCAAGCGGGTTCAGGTTCCATAAATTAGGTTCAAGTTCAACCAGGTCGGGCACAAGGCCTTTCCGGACTTTTATTCTGTGCTGGATTTTGGCAGTGTTTTTCTCCTTGTACATGCTCATCCTGTCGAGCGGGGTGTTTACGTACAGTACGCGGTTGTGCCTGGCGAATTCCATGGCAATATTTTTGCAGTTGCTGCCTATTTCTATATCCCAGGGCTGTATGCCGATAACGATGATGTCGCGGTTTTGTATCATATCAATCTGATTTTAACATGATTATTATTTGCCTGCCCCAATTTCACGGTAAATCGCGAGTACGCTTTGTGCCATAGCTCTCCACGAGAATTTGGCCGCCTGCTCAAATCCTTTTTTAATCAGATCGTCCCTTAAAGCTTTGTCGCCAAGTATCTTTAGGATAGCTTCGGTAATTTCTTCGGGCTTGAAAGGGTCAATTATAAACGCCGCTGTACCAGCTACTTCAGGCATCGACGATGTGTTGGAAGTGATAACCGGCACGCCGCATGCCATGGCTTCGAGCATGGGAATGCCAAAACTTTCGCGTAGTGAAGGATACAGAAACACATCGCTCTGGCAATAAATGGAAGGCAAATCGGTATTTACCACGTAGCCGGTTAGCACAATGCGGTTTATCAAACCTTTGTCGCCAATTTCTTCCAGCAGTTTATCCAGTTCGGTTCGATCGTAATCGAGCATTACCAACTTGTGTTCGCTTCCGCTGCGTTTTATAAAATCGGAGAACGCCTTCAATGTGCCTTTTGTGTTTTTCTTCGGATCTGTGTTGCCAAGAAAGAAAAAATACTTGTCCGGCAGGTGGTATTTCTCTTTAACCCGTTTCAGTTCAGCTTTATCAGTTACCGGTTTAAAGTGCTCACTTACACCATTATAAACAGCGGTTAATCGTTTGTCGCCTTTCATTCCAAAGAATTCCCCGATACGGTTTTTCTCGAAATGGGAGACCGTAATTATTTTTTGGCTTTTCTTTACAATTTTGGGCACAACCATTTTGCGGTAAACATTCCCGAATTTCTGGTAAGGGGTTGCACTACCGGCGAGTATTTTGGCATAGCTGCTTTCCATGTAAATTATATCGTGCAATGTAACTACCAAAGGGATTTTGCAATTTACTGGAGCTGTATTGCTTGTGCAATGCAATATCTGGCAACCGGCTTCGCGGGCAGCCTTGGGCAAGGCAAACTGCTCCCAGACAGGATACGATCCACCGTCTAATTTCACAATTTTGAAATTGGCAGTTTCCTTTAAAACCGAATCATCTTCGTCAGGAGCGATAAAAACAATATATTCGTTTTCATGGTCAATTTCCTGCAGGTACCGGATCAGCTCAAGAGCCACCATATCCATACCATGTTTTTTCTTGCGGAAAAGCCTTTGTCCTTCTATCCCAATTTTCATAAAACAATGATTAAAATTCAATCAGGTGATTATTGTTTAGGCGGGGTTTTTACCGCGCTGTGTTTGGTATGGATAAATTGCTTGTTAGCTCCTTTAATCTTTAACAGAGAGCCGAGCATAAGCAACATTCCTTTGGGCAGGCTGAGCATTGCTTTTAGCGTTGCCATATTGTAAAACGATAGTGGCACCGAGAACAGGAAGGCAAATACACACAAGCCTGCAAGCTTGAGCCACATCAGGTTATACCAGATTGAAACCCCGAAAATATAGTTGGTAATCACAAACAGGGCACTTATTGCCAATACGGCTCCCAAGAGTAAAATCCGTGGAGGTTGTATAAACTGTATGGCTTTATCGAAATAATCGATATTTCCTTTGGTAATGAGTGCTTTAACGGATGAGCCTATATCCTGGCGGAAGTAATGCAATTGTGCGGAAAGCCAGCGCCGCCGCTGGTTGCTGAATACTTCGGCTTTCTGAACTTTTTCGTCGTAAACCAGGGCGTCGTGCAAATATTCGATTTTATGCCTGCCTTTCAGCATTTTGAGCTCTATTTCCTTATCGAAACCGCCAATGGCTGTTACCGATGACATCATAGTTTTGAAGAAATCGTAGTTGAAAGCCATGCCCGAACCTATTATGGCCGATGAAAGACCAAGCACCCTATGGCCTTTGCGAAAAATATGGTTGTTAATCTCTTCGCTTGCGGCATCTAAAATGGCTAAAGCCGTATCCATGTTTTTTGCTGCCCGGTGTCCCTGGACAGCCATATATTTTCCTTCAAAAGTGGCATTGATTTTGGTCAGGAAATCGGCAGCCATCACATTGTCGGCATCGAGAACAACTGCAATGTCATACTTATCAGTAAGTTGCTCCATGGCCTTGTTCAGGGCTTTCGACTTTGTGCTTTTATCGAACTTAACTTCAATTACTATTATCGGGAGTTGCTTTAATCTGGCGATTGTCTCGGGGAGGAATGAATCGGCAATAATTACCACATCGTATTTTTCGTGGGGATAATCCTGGATCAGGGCTTCATTTGCAACTTCAAGAATTACATCATCCTCCTTGTAGCCGGGTATCAGGACAGCAATTTTTCGCAGTTTCGGATTTTGAGAATAGCGGGGTTGCTTGTAAAACAAACCGGCAAAAGCAAATACAAAAATGTAAAGAGTAGGAAACAATAAGGCTACACATGTCACAATTTGTATTGTCAGGTAGATGGATTGAAAAGCTGTGTTCATCTATAATTCAGGTTTAGATGTGTTTTATTACAACGAAGGGTTATTATGTATGTCATTGATGAACAAATGTTTAACATTCCATAGTATAGCTTTGATGTAAGCGAAAAAATGGCCTCTTTGTTTTTTAATTGCAAATGTGGCAGCATTTTTAGGTATCGAAACAAAAGTCTGGTAAAGAAATGCGACTAGAAACTGGATTCCTTTTACGTTGCGGCGCAGGTATAAAATACGGGCGCGATTCATATAATACGTTTTAAAAGGCGTAAGTCGTCCGGTCGAAATTGATTCTTTATGCATGACTGTTGAGTTATGAACATACCATAATTCGTATCCTGCTGCACGGATGCGCGCTCCCCAATCGAGTTCTTCGTAATACAGGAAGTATATTTCGGCCATCAAGCCTACTTTTTTTACCACTTCCAGGGGTATCATCATCGCGGCACCGTGCACAAAATTGGTTTTTGCATCGACCTCAAACTGCCCTGAGTCTACGATTCCATAACCATACCCATGACTTCGCATGGTATATGGATTCATTGGTGCTTGTCCCGAAAACTGTATGGTATCCGGCTGGAAGAAAAATTTTATTTTTGGACTTACAGCCCCGATTTTACTGTTACTTTCAAGTTTTTCGACCAAAGGTTCCAAAAATCCGGGTTCAACCTCGGTATCGTTATTCAGCAACAGGATATATTTGCCTTTTGCACTGCGTATGCCGACGTTATTTCCACCTGCAAAACCTAAGTTTTCTTTACTTTGGATAAAAACGATTTCCGGGTACGTTTGGAAAATAATGGCAGGGTCATCCTTTGGCGAAGCATTGTCGACCACAATGATTTCGATATTCGGGTATGTTATATGACGCAATGATCCGAGCAATGCACAAGTAACTTCCGGATGATCGTAACTTATCGTGATAATTGAAACTAACGGTTTCTCCATGGTGAAAGTTTATTTATTGTTGCCTGGACGAACATTATTTGTAGCTAATCAGTTTGTCTAAAGTAATGAAAAACAAAAATATGCCACAGATTTCACAGATTTCACAAAAAATTATTCATCAGTTTTAATTGAAATTAATTGAAAAACTGCTAAAGGCAGTTTAAAATCTGTGTAATCCTTGTAATCTGTGGCAAAAATGCATTTTGATCAGACTGATTAGGTATCATTATTTTAATGCCTAAACAAACGTATTCAGTGGAAGGTGTGCACAACAGTGTTTACCTCTCGCGGTACATTTTATCGTAGTATTTTAAATAGTTGCCCGAGGTAACTTCGTCGAGCCATTGTTGATTCTCGAGGTACCAGGCCACTGTTTTCTCAAAGCCATCGTTAAACTGTACTTCCGGTTGCCACCCGAGTTGTTCGTAAATTTTGGTTGCATCAATGGCATAACGTAAATCGTGACCGGCGCGGTCTTTCACGTAAGTAATCAGTTTTTCGCTATCGCCTTCGGGGCGGCCCAGCTGGCGATCCATGATCCGGCATAGGGTTTTTACGATATCGATATTCTGGCGCTCGTTGTTGCCTCCAATGTTGTAGGTTTCACCATTTATACCTTTTTGGTAAATCAGGTCAATAGCTTTGGCATGATCAACAACATACAGCCAGTCGCGGATATTGGTTCCCTGGCCGTAAACCGGAAGCGGTTTGTTGTGTCGTATATTATTAAGGATCAATGGTATGAGTTTTTCTGGAAACTGGTTTGGCCCGTAGTTGTTCGAACAATTGGAAATAACGACAGGCAAACCGTATGTGTGATGATAAGCTCTCACAAGGTGGTCGCTACTGGCCTTGGAAGCTGAATAAGGACTGCGGGGGTCGTAAGGAGTGGTTTCGAGAAATTTGCCTTCATCGCCAAGCGAACCATATACTTCATCCGTTGAAACATGATAAAACCGCTTTCCTTCAAAATTGTCTTTCCAATAGAAACGGGCAGCGTTGAGTAAGTTTACCGTGCCAACAATGTTGGTCATGATAAATTCCTTCGGGCTGGCAATGGATCGATCCACATGCGATTCGGCGGCCAGGTGTATTACCCCCTCGAAGCGGTATGCATCGAATGTTGCCATAATGAAATCCTCGTCAACTATATCGCCCTTAACAAATTCGTAATTCGGCTCTGATGAAATGTCGGTAAGATTTGCCAGATTTCCGGCATAGGTGAGGTTGTCGAGATTGACAAACAGTGTATCAGGATATTTTTTAACGAGCAATCGTACAAGGTGCGATCCTATAAACCCGGCTCCACCGGTAACAAGTATTTTTTTCATACTGATTTTAATTTATTGTTTTTATAGTGCTGATTTTAATTTGTTTATCGAAAAAATTAGTCTCAATGTTTCATTCGCCAGCCCGGGGAGGAAGCTATAAGTTTATATGATAAAGTTATTTTTGTTTAGCTGCAAGTGCTTTTTCCCAGTTCCAGGATGAAAGCATCATTTCGTCCACATTTTTTTCGGCTTTCCAGCCTAATTCTTCGTTGGCAAAACGGGTATCGGCCCACACCATTTCGACATCTCCCGGCCGGCGCGGTACAATTTTATAGTTGAGTTTCTCGCCGCTTACTTTCTCGAACGAATTTATAACATCCATAACCGAATATCCTATACCGGTGCCGAGGTTGAATATTTCGAGATCGAGTTTGCATTTGCCGTTAAGCATGCGTTCCACTGCCACTACGTGAGCTTTGGCAATATCAACCACATGAATATAATCGCGCACTGCAGTTCCGTCGGGAGTGCTGTAATCGTCGCCAAACACACTGAGGCAGGCGCGCTGGCCAATGGCAGTCTGAGTAATAAAAGGCACAAGATTATTCGGCACTCCCAAAGGCAGTTCTCCGATTAATGAGGTGTGGTGGGCTCCGATGGGGTTAAAATACCTGAGTGCGATGGCATGGATGGGATGTGCCAGAGTGGTAAACTTCAGAATATCCTCGCACATTTGTTTTGTATTTCCATATGGCGACCAGGCGGGTTTTATAGGAGCTTTTTCGGTAACCGGCAACTCGTCGGGCTGACCGTATACGGTGCAGGAAGATGAAAATACAAGATTGGTAATTTCGTTATTTTTCATGCCTTCCAGCAGGTTGATAAGCGATTGTACATTGTTGCGGTAATAATGCAAGGGTTTGCTCATCGATTCGCCGACAGCTTTAAACGCCGCGAAATGAATAATGCCGTCAATATCGGAATGACGTTGTAAAAAATCATTGGTAAGTTTTGCATCGGCAAGATCAAATTGCTCAAAAGCAGGCATGACTCCCGATATTTTTGCAATATTATCCAAAACTTCAATGGTTGAATTTGAGAGGTTATCAACTATTACGACATCGTACCCATGCTGTTGAAGTTCCACAACGGTATGCGACCCAATGAAACCTGTGCCCCCGGTAACCAGTATTTTTTTACTTCCCATTTTTTAGTTTTTTTTATAATTGATTTAGTTTTTATTTTGTTGTAAAAAGCACCCGATTTATCAGTGGTTCTGAAGTTTATGCCAAATTACCGGCCACTCACGACAGTGTTTGACTTGTGTTTTTCGCCCCAGTATTCGAATACGTTTTTTAAATCTGCAACTTTAAGAGGTTTTGTAATATAATCATCCATACCTACTTCCATGCATTTATCCTTATCGCTCTTCATGGCATTTGCTGTCATAGCAATTATAATAGGCCTTTCTTCTTTCAAATGATTCACTATGATTCTGGTTGCTTCATAACCATCCATTTCGGGCATTTGGATATCCATCAATATCAACTCGTAACGCTGTCTTTTCAACGCTTCTATCACCTCCAGACCATTTGCAACGATATCGGCCGTATAGCCGAAAAGTTTCAACACATTCTTGATCATCTTTTGGTTTATAACATTATCTTCAGCAACCAGTATCTCGAACGGATATTTTTTGGCAAGATATCCCAAATCCGAATCGGCTGAAAGTGAATTGGATGTATTTAATGGGGCTGGCGATAGGGCTTTCGACAGGATTTCGGACAACTGCGAGTGTTTTATAGGTTTGTTCACATAATAAGCAAACAGGTTGTGCATTTCATCTTTTTGAAAATTGTAGCCTATTGAAGTTAGCATTATTAAAGGCAAAACACTCTTGTTTAAGGTTTTCCGCATCTCACGGGCGAGCATAATGCCATCCATTTCCGGCATCTGCATGTCTAAAATGCCAATGTCGAATGTGTTGCCCGCACTCAACAATTCAAGTGCCGTTTTACCCGATTCGGCAGTAACGCTTTTCATCCCCCAGAATTCGCACTGAATCTGCAATATTTTTCGGTTGGTTGGATTATCGTCAACAATAAGTACACTTTTACCGGGTAATGTTTTCAAAGAATTGTCTTCGGAGTCTGCTTCATTGAGCGCGGTTGTGTATTGTGTTTTAATCGTAAACCGGAAATCAGATCCTTGTCCTTCAATACTTTCGACCCAAATTTTTCCCTTCATTAGTTTTATCAGGTTGCTGGTAATGGCCAGGCCCAGCCCTGTACCTCCGTATTTACGGGTTGTGGTGGCATCCGCCTGGGTAAAAGGCGTAAAAATGGTAGCTAATTTATTTTGAGGTATTCCGATACCGGTGTCTTTAATTGAAAACTCGAGTGTTACACTCTCTCCGGTTTTGTTTGCTACCCCTAAATGTATATAAATTTCACCACTCTGCGTAAATTTGATTGAATTGCCGATCAGGTTTACCAATATCTGTCGTAAACGGAATCCGTCGCCAATAATAAATCTACTCACATCAGGATCAATAAGATACATGATTTCGAGGCGTTTCTCGAGTGCTTTGGGTGCGGATAAGTCGAGTACGTCCTCGATGCAGCGCCTGATATCGAAGGCATTGTTTTCCAATTCCATATGTCCCGATTCTATCTTGGAGAAATCGAGAATTTCGTTAATAATATTTAATAAATTATCGCCGGATGTTTCTATTATCTCAATATATTCACGTTGTAGAGGGGTGAGGTCGGTATGCAGCAGTATGCTGGTCATACCAAAAACACCGTTCATGGGGGTTCGTATTTCGTGGCTCATCGAAGCCAGAAACTCCGATTTTGCCCTGTCGGCGGCTTGTGCCCGTTTCATGGCTTCCAGGAGGTTTTCCTGGGCTTCGAAACGGCGTATTGAATTGCGCACATTGTTGGCCAACATATTCAGTGTGCTTTCCTCGCTTGCCGTCCAATGATGTTCGGTTTTGCAATCGGCAAAGCCTACCAGCCCCCAAAACGACTCATCTTCAATATCAATGATCGGGACAACGAGGAAGGACCTGATCATTTGCCTTTCAAGGACCACCTTCATATTACCTGTAAATCCGGAAGTTTGGGCGTTTATTGGTTTGTGCCTGAGTAAGTTGGCATACCAGGCATTTTCGTCGTGGTGATAAATAAATTCTTCTGCTTCAGCGGGATTTATTTTATCGGATATTTCGGGTGCAATCCACTGGTAAACACTCTTTACCTTGCGGATGCCGGTTGTTTTATCGGATTCGTTTTTGAAAACAAAAATCCGGTCGATCTGTGAAATCTCCCCGATTACTTTAAGTGCTTTGCTTATTGATGTGTCAGGGTTTTCACCTGTCAGCAACTGGTTGGAAGCTTCGGTTAATCCCCTGAGCATGTTGCTTTGCCGAAGCAATTGTGATTCGCCAAGACGGCGTTCAGTGTTTTCTTGTTCAAGTTCTATCTTCTGTTGGTTGAAAACCCGGATCAGGTGCGCTACCTGGCTGAATTCATCTTTGTTCCTTTCGAGGATATTTAATTGGGAATCATCTCCGTCGCGTAAGCTTTCGGATATGATGATCAGTGGTTTGCGCACCCATTTGTACAATACAAGAAAGAAACTTAAAACAACAATGGTAAGAAAAATACAAAGAAAAATAAATACGAAACGATTGGTGCGATTGAAATTCGATAAAGCTGTATTTGATTTCTCGAAAGCCAGTACTATAGTTTCGTTCGCGGCTTCATCCAAAAGTGGTTTGTATACAATAAGTGAATCGTTTTCCATGCGGAACGAAGTTTCACTTTTTTGAATATGGCAAATGCTGATGTTGCAGGACGTATTTCTGGAAAGATCCTGTATGAATGTGCTATCCCAGCTTTTGCTTATAACAAATACACCGTTGGCCGGAGTGGAATGAGTGACGTCGAGCGTAGGATGAATGGTTGAAGCAACTATCTCAATTATGCCGGCCGGCGAATGATAAAAGTAATGTATAAACCCGTTTTGCAGCACATAGCTCAGCACTCTGTCCTTTTGGGTTGCATCGGCAAAAAAGTCTTCCGGTTTATCGCCGAAATTATACACGAGTTGTTTGTTGAGGTTGTAAACCGAAACCGATCCCAGTTTAAAGGATTCGAGACTGGTGCCAATATTACTTACTGCCCAGTTTTGGTCCGGTTTTTTTATGTTATAAATCAAGTCGTCCCAAATGGTGTAGTCATCAAGTATTTGTTTTAACTGACTGGATTTTACATTGATAGCCGTGTTCACCAATTCAACCTGTTGCCCGACAGAGGAAAGGAGCATCAGATCATTTTGCTTTTTCTGCGATTTGAAAAACAATAATAACACTGCTCCTACAAGTATAATAATTGCTGAAAACAAAAGAAGAATCCTATTACGTATGGTCATATTATTGAAAAAATGTAGGAGTCGGAAGTTCCTGATAAATTAAGCCAGCCTTGAACAGAAATAGGCACAAAGACAAAAACTGAATTTACAGGCAAAACGACAGATGTTTATTGTTTATTGATAAAACAGTTAAAAGTAATAAATTTTATCATCCTGAATGCCTATTATTATCTGTTAATTTAATTAATAATTTCCCGGGTAAAATACCCTGGTCATTTTTTCTTTAACCTCAATTCTAAAAATTTCAAAACTCAGAATATCAGCACAATGAGATGAAAGCATAAATCCCTATTCCTGAAAATAAATCAAGTAATAATTACTGCCTGATTACAGCTGCTAAAAACGGCTCCACCTGAAATAGCGCGACATCCGAAAAACATTTCAACTGGGTTTGCCTGCATTTACTGGTATTGAAGCGGAAGCCAATTCCTGATTTGCCAGGGCATCGGCATCGAGTACATCGGAATTGAGCATCAATGCCATTGATACATAAATCAGCATACCGGTCGGCATAGTGCCCAAAACGGCATTTCCATAGGACGCAACCATTACGCCAAACATACCTGATGCCAAAGCAGCCATTTTTATCTTAACTATCGGGTCGCGAATCCTGAACATGATTAGGTACGAGGCCTTAATGAGAATATAAAACAGGATAAAAAGATGCAGACTCAACCCGATGATTCCTTGCTCGGCCCAAATGAGGACATACCAGCTATCGGTGGCAACCGACGAAAGATAGGCATTTGGAAGGTATTTTGCCGCCTTAACCCCAGCATGGCCAATTCCGCCTCCCATAGGACGTGTGGCCAGGTAAACTTTTAGTTTCTTTTGGTTCTCGAGTCTTACCTGGAGCGATGCGTCGTTAGGGTCGAAAGCCGAACGCATACGGCGTATCTGTTGATTATCCTGGCCAATGAGCGTGAATTTAAAAAATGCAAATACTAACATCATCATGAAAAATCCTGAAATCATGACGGTTTTATTCTTCTTGAGAATGAAATAGAGAGCAAACCCGGCTAAAGGCACACTAATAGAGCCACGCGTACCCGAAAGTAACATTCCGTATAGTCCTAATATCCCAACGAGGAGTAAAAATATTTTCCTGGGTTTGCTTTTCTCAACCAGCGAAATAATTATAAATACGACCCCTGTATATCCCTGATTAGCACCAAACTGGCCTGCATCGCTGAAAAATGAAAAAATCCGGAGTTTGCCGAATAGGATATGAGTAATTGCACCTCCTCCATCAAGCCAGGCTTTTTCCCAGGGATCGACCCCTATTGTATTTTGCAGAATGCCTTTAAAGGTTGCAAGTAATGAGAATACGCCCCAAAGCGTGAGAAAAGTATCTACTTTGCGGTTGGTATTAAAAAAGAGCAATGTTAACGGGATCATCAACATCATATACAACGATATACCACGCATGCCGGCCAGCCATGCAGGCACACTGCGCGACTCGGGATTGGCAACTTCAATAATGGAATAGGCAAACCAGATGGCTGCCAACAGGGTAACATCTTTTTTGGCTGGCGACCAGTCAACCCTGTCGCGGAAACGATTGAATATTAATACGATATAGGTCAAAAACAAGATGCCATCCATGGCCATGCCCAACTGCAATCCTTTAATATACCGTCCCAGGCCTAAAATCAGGAATCCGAGACCGATGGCTGTGTATAAACCAATTTCAGGAAACCGGAAGAAATAATTGAAATAAATAAGGATGAAAGGAAGAAACACAAGGCCAATCCCTGCTATGAGCCCCGATTTACCAATAAGTAATCCTGAAATTACAGTTACGCCAAGAAGCAAGGCAACGTACTTGGGTGTACCCAACTTACCTGAGCCTGAAACTGTTTCGAACGGATTTGACTTATTGAGCATAATATTTAAAGCGAGGAATATATGCTGTTATGGTATTTCTTCAATTTACCGACGTAAGTTTTTCTTGAATTTATAATACATTTCCTTATAGAAATCTATTCCTGCCGTAAAAACCAGCCTATGTGAAAGGTGAAGTTCGCTGTTTAAAAATCGAAATCCTACCCAAATTCCTATGGCCGTAAAAAGTATGGAAGCTACTGCAACCATAGGCAATGATTTGAAGACAAAAATCGCAATCAGGTCGCCGATTACATTGGCAACAACCATGATCATTACTTTAATAAAATTCCTGTCGGGTTTGTTAATGCTGTCGAGCCCGACGCCCGTCATTCGGTCGATGGGGAGCAGCAATCCGTACAATGAAAATATGCGGACAATCATCACGGCCTCGGTATGTACGTATTGTTTGCCACCTAAAACCAAAACAAAGAACTCGGCAAACACCAGGGTGAAAAGACTGATGAAAATGAACAGGTACGACATGGCCCCCGAATAGGAATAAAAAATAGATTTCACCTCTTCAATCTTGCCTTGTATGCTTGCCTTCGACATTTTAGGGAATGCGGTTGCCACAAAACTCCGGAGCGGAATTTGCTGTAGCTCAGTTAATTTCATAGGAATGCTGTATAAAGCTACAGCTGCTGTCCCCATAGGGCTAAGGCTGATAATGAGCGTATCGGCACTTCGTAGCAGGTTAGTGCCTATCAGGGTGAAAGTGGTGTATTTTCCAAAATCGAGCAGAACTTTGTTGGTGCGCTTTGTCGCTTTGCGGATATGTCTCAATCCATCCCAGCCATTGGCCACACAGATTACCGAAGTTATCAGGACTATTATTAACTGTGCCCAAACCAATTGCATGAGCGACATGTCAAGAAACAGGTAGTTGAGTAAAAGCACAAGGAAAAATCCTCCGCTGTTAATTGATTTAACCATCAGGATTTTTCCGAACTTCTGATCAGCCTGCATAATCACAAGGGCTGTATTGAGCGGAAGATTTACAAAAGCCAGCAGGGGATACCAGGTAAAAAAAAGTTCGTACCCGGCATTTTTAATCGGTATTGGGAATAGCAGGTGGCACGACCAAAGAATAATAGCTATAAAAGTTGTGGCTATAAGCCCGATCAGGCCGTTCGAACCCACATATTTCATCCTGTCGTCTTTGTCCACACCCGATAGGTAGCGGATAATGGCTGTATTGGTAATCCCGAAACGAAACATTTCGATAAAAGTACCCGAAGAAATATACAAAACCCACTGACCAAAAATATCGACAGGAAAAGTACGAGCCAATAATGCAAAACCTGCGAAGCCAAAAAAAGCAATCGTGAGGTTTCCTGCCAACGAAAGGAAGTTAGCTTCACGGGTTATTTTACCAAGGGCTTTTTTCATACCAGTATCTAAACATTATGTTTTGAACCTGCCTGCATACGAATAATACTTTTAGCTATTCGCCGTAACTTGCTGCGTTTTTTAGGCAAGTCGCCCAACACAATTTCCAACACGGGTATCTCCACGCCATTCAGCAGCACCACGGGTTCGTGCAAAGTAACTTTTTTCAATATATCCAATACACCCTGATCCGACCCAGTCCAGACCCTGTTTGCCCTGCATTGTATAATTGCCAGATCCGCAGAAGCCACCAGGTTTATCGGGTATGAATAATACAGGAATGGAGGAAGTTCGATTATCACATAATCAGGCTTATCCAATAATGACATATACTGCCGGTCGAGTAAATCCGTATAGTTGCCTGCCGAAAAGTAGTCGTGGTTTACCTGGTAAACGAAATACTCCAGATTATCGAGATAGTTATCAGGTTTTTGAAGAAAAGGGCTGGCGGTATTAATCCTGTTGTCGCCATAGCCGAGCATACGGCTGATAAACTGGAACCTTCCTTCTGAAATGTTTCTTACCGACTGCACTGGTTTTGAGTCAGCAGGATATCCTATCTGGCTGGTTTCGGTTTGGCGGAGCGATTCCCGGGAGAAGTTAAGAAATAAAACGTTTTTGCCTTGTTTTTTGAGTTTCCAGGCAATGTTTCCTGCACTGACAGTTTTCCCTTCCGAACTCAGGGAACTCATAAACAGCAATGTCCGTGGTTCGTTCGGGTCTTTTTTATTTACAGTAAGCATGTCAATCTGCTGCAGTGTCATTTCCAGCAAACGGTTCGTGACGAAGGGAAAATTGATTGAACCGGTGTTGAGGAAAATTTTTGGAAAAACGCCTATAGTTTGTAACTTAAGGATTTTTGATGCCTTTTCAGGGTTTTTAAGCGTGTCGTCAAAATATTCGGTTGCCAGGATGCTGATCAATACTATTAGAAAACCAACCAGGCCGGCAACAAGAATTAAAATTTTCGTTTTGGTAGGGTTTGGGGATAAAGGGAAGAATGGAGGATCGACCGCTTTAATAGATGAAGATAATTCGGCATCCTGCATTTTTAATTTTGCCAGATTTAATCCATGTAAAATTTCAAGAAATTCCTGTTCCGAAACTGAAATTTCGCGTTCGATACGTTTCAGATTCGCCCCTGCAGGCGCATAAATGGCATATTGTTTCTGAAATTCCCTGATACGGTCTCCAAGTACTTCAATGCCAGCCTTCGTATCTTCATATTCAATTACGTTCGCAATCCAATCGGTGAGTAACGAATTAATCGGGAGACCGCTGGTAGTGTTACCATAGCTGTACAATTCGTTTACTGAGTTGCTGATTTCCTCTTTCAGTTTTTCGGAAGTTTGCTTTAGCGCCACCAAGTCTTTATCGTCAAGGGTTTTGCCAAAACCAACAATTTCAGCATCGGCAATTTTTGTATTTACATCGCTAAGCTGGTTGCGTTTTTCAATTATGTCCGAACTCTTAAGTTGTATTTGTTTTTGTGTACCTAACTTTTCCTCAATCCGGTTTATGGCAGCTTTTGTTCCTGCTAACTTTATTCGCTTGTTGTTATAGTCTACATCCAGGTCTTCCTTTACCACGGCAACGGCCTTACTTTGTTCGTAGTAGTTAATAATGTTATTGTCTTCATTGAAACTCAATAATTTATCTTCTCCCACTTTCAACCTGCCGGAAGCTTGTTTGAGCTGGAACTCAAAATATCTGACAACAGCATCTGATCGGTTTTCCTTAATGGCCTTATAGTTTTTAATGCACACCTCGGTCAGCAATGCCAGGGTCTGCTGGCAAATACCGGGTTCGTCGGCATCGAATTTAAGTTTTACAAGGTCGCTGCTCGCGATACGCTGCACATTTACGGATGAAATAGCTTTGATTGAATAGTGAGGATGACTGAAATACAGCAATTTATATACATAATTTGTATCACTGCGGCCCATATAGACTTCCAGGTTTTTAACAGTTTCCTCAAAATCTTCCCGGTTCACGGAGGACGGGATTGTGATGGAGTTATCCGATGAATTAAGATCCGAAAAAGAAAATGAAGAGATGCTGTCGCTTTCCGATGCAACAATTGTATCAGCTGATGAGTTTTCTGTATTGGCAGTAAAAATTTTACCAACAATAAGTTCCTGCCCAACCTCAAGATTGTTCCCGTTGAGTTCGTTCATTTCAGTAATTTCTTCCACTGTTAAACCGTACAGTTGAGAAATAGAAAAAAGGGTTTCCTTGCTTTTTACTATATGTGTCTGGTTTTGTTTGTAGTTTGCCGGCGGCTTTGGGGAAATGGGTTGTGGTGTTGCCGCTTGCTTTTTATTATACTGAACCCTGTGTGATCCATGCGAATTAACAATCAGGGACTTGACATATGCAGGTGTGGTTTTCTGCAACTTGTTATACGCATCCTTCGAAATATAGCGCGTATCGTATTTAGGCAGCATCAGATGTTGCGCTAATAGCCGGATTGCAACTTCCTGCTGGGTTTCACGCGATTTGATAACGTTGATCAGGTTATCGAATGCGGTATTGGTTGCAAAAAAGCTCAGAGTTTTATCCATTTCAACACTCGATCCTGATGCAATCCCAGTGTAAAGAGTTGTTTCGGATGAATAGGAATATACCGGGACGCGGGTAAGGTACCAAACCAGGGCGGATAGTATAACAGGAGTAAAAATTAATATTACCAGATTTTTCTTAACCAGGCGCAGAATCTCAATTACCTTCATTGGAGCCAGATATTTCGTTAGTTAAGTGGAAATCCATTCCGGTAATCTCCTCCAGTATTAAATATGCTGTCAGAAAATCCATCCTCGTCACTTCATAATCGGATTCGGTGCGGTTGGCGGCTTCTGACAGACGGGTATATTCAGTCAAAGGGATTACTCCATTTATAAACTCTTTTTCAACCAGCATCATACTCGCTTTCGAAGTTTCAAAAAACTTTGATTTAACCCTGAGCAAACGCTGTTTCAGAACAAGTTCGTTGTATTGGCGGATAACCAATTGCCTTACTTCGTTACGCTGAACTTCGGCCATATTTTCAGCCTGTTCAACTTCAATGCCGGCCATTTTAAGCTGGTTTTTCCTGTTAATCAGATCGTAAACTGGAAATTTGAAATAAATTGCCCCGCCCCATTTTGTTTCGGCACGATTGGTAGCAACGGCAGGTGGTTCAATTCCGCCAACTGTATTTTGCGAATAATTATAAAAATTGCCATATCTCACATCGGCCGAAAAACCAATATTTCGCGTCCAATCTACCTCGTTGGATTTGAGCTTGCAGTTATTCACTATAATCTGCAGGTCCCGGAACCGTATATACGGATTATTTGCAATGGCCGAATCCATTAGCGCAGCCAAAGGGGGCAGTTTGTTGCTTATATCCTCTTTTATAGGATCAAATGCCGTAACCGCCTGGCTACTAACTATCTCAGGGAACCATAAGAGGAAAAAAACAAGAAGGGAAAGAGTCGCTATACTTCTCATCATACCTGCAAATTTACAGAATTTTTGAGCTTATACAGTATCTTTCTGAAAAAGGGCTTTAAAAGTGCGGAGGATCAGCCATAAATCGTACTTAAAGGAATAGGCATCACCGATAAAGTGATCTGAATAGTCGATATCAAGTTTTTTCCGTTCGTCTTCCGACATATCACCTCCTTTTCCGCGAAGTTCAACCTGCCAAAGCCCTGTAATGCCTGCTGGGGCTAAAAACCTTTTTGGGTTATCTAACCTGGCTTTTTGTATAATATCGTCAATATTTGGTTTGCCATCGCTGGCGATAGGTTTTCCGCCAATTGTGAGTTTCTCGGCCTCATAAACCGGTAACGGACGGTTGCCTACAATTGACATATCTCCTTTTATCACGTTAATGAGTTGTGGCAGTTCATCAATACTGGTATTGCGGATAAATCTTCCTACTCGGGTAATCCTCGGGTCGTCAACAATTTTGTTAAATGTGGACTTGCTTATTTCCATATCCTGGAGTTTGTAGTTCCTTTCACAAATAGATTGATCTCCAATATACCTCAGTGGAGAACAGGTTTCCCCGGCTGGCAATTTAGCGCATTCCTGGCATGGTTTGCTGAAGTCTATCTCTGTTCGTAAACTTGCAACTGCATATTGATTTTTGGCTTTTGCCAGTTCTTTAAGATCAGCATCAGAACCGGATCGCATGGAACGCAACTTGTAAAAATCGAAAGGTTTGCGGCCAACACGTCTCGAAATGTAGTAAAACTTACCTTTCGATTCAAGTTTGATTGCCATAATAACAATAAGTAATAAGGGCGAAAGTGCAATTAGAGCAACTGTGGCCATTACTATATCAAAAATACGTTTTGACCTTGGAGTTGGAGGTAATGTATCTGGTTTTATGTCAATAGGGACGGGTTTCGACCGGTAATTTTTGAGATAATTTAACCGTCCAATTATTTTTTCAGAAGAAGGTAGAGGAATCACATAAAAATCGTCGATCTGCTTTATTAAAGCTTCCTTTATCAAATCTTCTTTAAACTCAAAGGCCAGTAGTATAAAGCTAACAGGGTTTAAGGAGGATTGCTGTCTAACCCAATCAAATAACTTTATTCCTTCTCCTCCCGAAAAGCTTACTTCGCAGAGTATTGCATCAGGGACTGGGGCTGATGTGAGGCGTTTCTGCGCAGCAAGAATATTGCTTGTAAGTTCTAAGGAAATTCCATCATTGGCTGTCAATGCTGAAATAGTTTCGGAAGAATTGCCGATATAAACTATTTTAAGTGCGTTTTCCATAATATGATTGGTGAACGAATTGTACTGGAATTTGTGACGAATTGTTTAATCAAATAGCTGGCTGATTACCATTTTTTTGCAAAATGTACGGGATTCAGATTTTTATTGATAATTTCCTCCAATTCTTCGGGATTAAAAGGTTTGGTTAAAAAATCCTGTGCACCGTTTTTATAACAATCGATGCGCGCCTTGGTGCTTTCAACTCCTGATAGCATAATAACGGGGGTATGCTTTGTATATCCGCGTTCACGCAGCTTTTTAACAAACTCGAATCCATCCATTTTCGCCATCTGGAGGTCGCATATGATGAGATCGGGTGGTAAATTGACTTCGAGCCAGTCGAGTGCTTCTAAACCATCGCTTTTAGTAACTATATCGTGTTTTTTTGACAGGAAACTTTCTAAAAGGAGCCGGATGCTTCTTTCATCGTCAATAGCCAGAATTCTACTCTTACCCATCGATTTTGTTTTTTATATGTTATTGAATCTATTTTAAAATTTCCTTCTGATTGTGAATCTATTCCGAAATCTGACTCGGTTCGAAAAGTCACTTGTTTTTTGCCCCTACCCGCTGCCCGGTTTAAATCATCCACATCACAACAATAGTTATGCAATACTGATTTAAACATTTGCTTTTGATAATTGATTTACATGAGAGATATTTGTAATACGTTTTAGCGATTATTATTTAGATATCGAATGAAAATCAGAGGTTTAGCGATTACGGGACATTTGAAATTGAAAAGAGTAAATATAAACATTAAAGCTGTATGACTTGGTGATATTACGCCAATTTACCGAAAACGCCGTAAAAGGATCCCGAAATCGTACCAAAAAGAGTAATTGTTGCCTATAAAATGATCGGAATAAGCAACATCCAAACTTTTGCGTTCAAGTTCAGAAATATCTCGCATTCTCTGGCGATCTTCAACCTGCCAAAGCCCTGTCATGCCTGCTGGTGCAAGGAAACGCCGCGACATATCTCCCTTGGTTAACTGTTCCGCCTCGTACAAGCGCAAGGGCCGGTTGCCTACAATTGACATATCGCCTTTTAACACATTGATTAATTGCGGTAGCCTGTCGATACCTGTGTTGCGGATAAACTTACCGACTTTGGTCATCCGCGGGCTTTCATTTTTACCGGATGTGGATTTTGTATGGTTTATTTCATTCTTTTGTACCGAATACCAATACTCGCAAATTGACTCTGTCCCAATATGAATGAGCGGCGAACAGGTAATATTTGATCTTAACTGGCTGCATTTCGGGCAAGGTTTTTCAAAATCTATGTCCGAATTTTGAGATCCGTAAGTGAATTGGCTTTTTTGCGCTGGCATTTCAGAGATGGTAGGCTCAACCCCTTCGCGCATGGAGCGAAATTTCAGGTAATCAAATATTTTCCCGCCTGTGCCTATCCGTTTTGTGACATGCATAACTTTGCCCTTTGATTCGAGTTTGATTGCAATCGTGACAATCAGCAGCAGAGGCGACAGTACTATTAGTCCGGCAGATGCCGCAAATAGATCGAAAACACGTTTCGTTACCGGCATGGAGTAAGCAATTTCACGGTTGAGTTCGGGTTCAATAGGTTTTAATTTTTGACGGTATTCTTTCAAAAATACGAGTCTGTCGAGTAGACCTTGCAGGGGTGGTAAGGGGAAGGTGTAAAAATCGTCGACACGAATTTTGATTGCTTTTTTATATAATTCTGCATCAAACCCCTGGTCAAAAAGGATAAAAGCAACACCAGCCAAGTCGTATTTTTTGCGAATCCATTCGTGCATTGCAAGTCCATCTCCACCCGAAATTGTCATTTCGCAGAAAATAGCATCCGGTATCTGTCCCGATTTGAGGTAATTTTCGGCTGCAAGCACATTTGCCTGCACAGTGAGCGAAATTCGCTTCTCCGCCCGCAATGTGCTGATTGCTTCGGGCGAATTGCCGATATAAACTATCCTAAGTGCATTTTCCATATTGATAACAAGTATAAACCATTGCAGATTAAAATATTAAGTGGCTGAATGGCTACCATTTTATAGCATAATGAATAGGATTAAGATTCTTTTTGATTATTTCGTGTAGTTCGTCAGGGTTAAATGGTTTTACCAAAAAATCCTGAGCGCCCAGTTTGTAACATTTCACGCGTTCCTTGCTCCCTTCAACGCCCGAAAGCATTACCACAGGGGTATTTTTGGTATGTCCGCGTTCGCGCAATTTTTGTACAAAAGTATACCCATCCATATTTTTCATCTGAACATCGCAAATGATCAGATCAGGCAGATTGGTTTCAAGCCATTCGAAGGCTTTCTCACCATCATCCCTGCTTTCAACTTCATAGCCGCTTCGTAACAGGAAACTCTCCAAAAGGATCCGGATACTTCTTTCATCATCAATTACCAGAATTTTAGGCTTCATAAGTAAGGTTTTTTTTGAACTGTATTTGTTTGTTGGATAGCTGCTTTTTGTTTCTGACGCCCACGCATGTATTCCTGTTGGAATCCTGGAGGCACAAAATTTCGTTAAATTTTTTAATGTATTCTATATTAGGTGATTATGCAATTGTTGTTGTCGCCATCGTTTAAATCCTAACTAAGGGGCAACACTAATTGATGGATGTTTTAAGGAATTGTAATACAAATCAGGCACAATTTTGTGTGTTTTAGTGAAGTTAAATGGTTTCTCAGAATAAACTATACTTGTTTATGTTTGAAAGTATAAAGGTAGAAATAATAGGACTCAAGATGCCTGATCTGGAATAAACATCCGGTTTGTAGATTTGATAAGTTGAAAAACTACTTCAGCTTTTAATTCGTCAATTGATAATTCATTGTTTTTTGACGAAATATTCAATGGAAATCATTGTTTAAAAAGGCAAATAGCCTCAGATAGATTCTGCATATTGGCATCCGAAAGGCGTTAAAGGTTTTTATAAACAGAAGAATTCGATTAAAGGATTGAAGCGAACAATAAAGAAAAAAAGTTGTATGATTTTCGCTTTTGGCGACAAATTAGAGGTCGTAATTTTTATAAACCTGATTCAGAACACAATAAGAGCGTGTGCCTGTTTTGTTTATGAACATGCGTTTGTTAATAAAAAAATAAAATTACAGTTGATTACAGGCAATTAATATCGGTAATTTTGCTTAAGCAACTGATAGTAAGCGTGAATTAAACGAAGCACCTGAGCAGTCAGGTTGCTAATGCAGAGAGTCAGGTGTAATTGTCATTTTATAACTTATTTGAAGAATCATACTGTTTGATTAAGTAATCAGCCAAAGAACATTAAATATAAATGTTCGCTTTTTCGCACACGTGTTCAGTTTTTTACTCTTTCTAACTCATTATCTTAACTTGTTTTTATCTTCTTACCCCAAGATCAATCTAATGAAAAATAATTTATATTTTCTTAGGTACTCAAATTGAGTGAGTTACATTCCTTGCAAAGCCTATTTGTATAAATAGTCTTTTGTTGGCTTACTATTTGCATTGTCTTTTCTTTTTCTCAACGAGGAAACCGTCCCTCAATGCGTAAAGCACGGCATTCATCAATCAAATATAATTTTGAAGTCAAAACCTTGTCAATAGTAAAACAATCGGATCATCAAATCTCGTTGAAGTTATCGACTGAATCTTAAAACAAAGTTGTCTTAATAAATAGATAAGTTGGTTCGCGTTTCAATGAATAATAAAACCCGAACCAATAGACTAAATCGTTCTTTGCCTGAACAAGTGAAATCGCGAGTTTATCAGGATGATGCGTTGTCGAAGTCAGGAAAAGTGGAGGTGTGGTGTGATTTCGGGACAATAAATTCCCAAAAGGGGACGGATACGGAAATTTCCGTAGAATGATTAAGGGTTTTTCTATTTTTTTTAATTAATTGAAATTGTATATACATATGGTAGATATACAATAGCTTATGATTAAATAATTAAAAAAATAGAGAATTCTTAGCTTTGGTTGTTTGGAATGTGACTGGCCCAATAATTGTTTATTCAAATTTGTGTGAATTTTGTTGGAAGTCTTAAGAGATTGATTTGAAGACCATCAAGAGCCAATTTTTTTTTAAATCCGGAAAGTAAGTTGTTGAAAATTTATTTGCAGGATATTCTGAAAAAGCTTCATAAAATATAACTTAAAAAAAAAGATTAAATCGTTCTTCGGCTGAACAAACGAAATCAAGAGTTTGTTGAGTCGTTCTCTTTAACACTCCCGTCAGCAGGAAAAACACTTAATTATTTTGTTTCGCTTGATAAGCTTTTATTTCAGCAGCACGTAAAGTTACTTTTAGAAAGATAATACATAAACTAAGAAAACATAAAGCAAGAAAAAAGTGTTTCAAGAGAGAAGAAAAGGATAGGTGAGAGAGGAAAAGGATAGGTTATATCGAATAAATGCAAAGAGGCTTAAAAAGAAATAGTTTATATTGCTTTGAAGATCAATAATGTGCAAAAAAATAAAATTAATTATATTGTGTCGGAGAGAAAAAATAGCGAAATTGTTGAACTTATCATATGTTTATTTCGTACCTTTATACGGCTCATATACTATTTTAACTAGTAATCAACTGCTTAGTACTTTATTGATATTTAATAGGCTAATTTCAAATCTATTTCTCCTTATTCAGAAACGTTCTTACAATATTTCAGGTAAGTTTAAACTCAACTTCCATGGAAAAATCTACACCTAACATACTTTGGCTTGTTTTTGCGGTTTTGCTTTGCTCGTTTTCCGTTTTAGGACAACCCGTATTTACGTATTGCCCTGATAATCAAAAGCCATCGAACGGAACCGACGTAGGCAAATGCACATATACACACAATGCCTCGTTTTGGACATTTTTTGAAGGAGGCTCTCCCTGGGATCCTACTATTGCTGCCTTGCCTGGTGCAACCTTAACATATGCACTCACAGGTGCAACTGTAATTCCTGATGCCCCTGCCAATGTTACTCTTGATGGAGTAACATTCAATAAGGGAATAACTACTGTTACCTGGACAGCCGTTGATGGAAGTGGAACTTCCGATTGTGTGTTTGATGTTGAAATTGCAGACATGGAATTGCCTAAGGTAAATCTTAAGGAGATTGAAAAGAATTTAGGTGCTGATGGTACGGTGGTAGTTTTTGCAACCGATTTTATATTAAGTGCAAGTGATAACTGTGGCATCTCAAGTTATGAATTTAAAAGGAATTTACCTTTGGGCGACGTTTATAGTGCGTCTCATATTTTTAGTTGTAATGATATTGCCTTGGGGAATATTATTGTCTCCGTGCTGGTGACGGATCTTTCAGGCAATTTTGGGGGTGGACAGACCAAAATAAAGATAAAGGATATCACGCCTCCAATAATAAGCACTTGTGCTGTAACCCGGAATATTGAGGGATGCACCACCTCTGCAATCACTGACCCAGCCTATAATACGGCTCTGACTCTTTCATCCTATGCCGCATTCTCTGATGCCACTAACCAAGGTGTGGCAACTGATAATTGTGAAATAAAAACTGTACAATACAAAGATGTGGCCTCCGGAAATTGTCCTGTTGTCATAACCCGCACCTGGACTCTGAAAGATGCATCAACGTATGTTCCGGTTGGCAACCCTACAACCTGCATTCAAATTATTAATGTTGGGGACAATATCGCCCCAACCATCACCACCCCGGCAGGAAGCCTGGACGTCACGGTGTCCTGTGCCGCCGATGTACCAGCCGTAAACCTGACTGCTATTGCC
>CAIXAQ010000600.1 GCA_903917425.1 uncultured Bacteroidales bacterium | reverse complement strand
GCCATTCTGGATATAGCGTTACCCGGAATGTCGGGTATTGATATCACCAAAAAACTTCATAATGATTTTCCTGGAATCCGTATCCTGATCCTCTCGATGCACACTTCGGAAGAATTTATTTTTAATGCAATAAACTCAGGAGCAAGAGGTTACCTTCCTAAAAACACTTCACGTAAAGAATTGGTTGAGGCCGTTTATGCCATTCAGCGCGGCGAAGAGTATTTTGCCGAGAGCATCTCAAATGTGATCCTGAAAAGTTATATCAAAAAAGTGAAATCCAATTCGCACGACGAGGAAAACAACGAAAACCTCCTCTCAAAACGGGAAATTGAAGTCCTTAAACTTTTTGCCGAGGGCATGACAAACCAGGAAATTGCTGATAAGCTGTTCATTAGCATACGCACTGTGGAGTCTCACAAAAACCACATCATGGCAAGGCTCGAACTTAAAACTACGGTTGATCTTGTGAAATTCGCGATCAGGAATAACATTGTTTTGCTGTAAGCAACGATTAACAAAATATAGTTGCGAATTTGGGAAAGAGTAATTAATTTTACACTTAATCATCTGATATCCATTAATTAACCATGAAACACCTGATCCTTATTTTACTTTTTACGGCTCCGCTTTTCGCTTTTACGCAAAAGACGAACCAAAAAGCACTCGATCCGAAAAAAAACAATGAAATGCTCGTCGGATATTGCACACGCGAAGGATTTGTCGGCTTAAACTGCAATTTCGATTCTACATTCAGGGTTGAATATGCTGTCTATCATACCGATAAAGAAACCATGCAACAACTTGCTAAAAAGATGAAAGGTATTAAAGTTACCGTGGTAATGGCAACCTGGTGTGGCGACAGCAAGGATTGGGTTCCCCGGTTTTACAAAATAATGGATGAACTGGAATTTAATTATAAAAATCTGTCTTTGATTAGTGTGGATCGCGATAAAAAAGCACCCGGGACCAATGCCGAAGCACTTAAAGCTGACAGGGTACCTACCTTTATATTTTATCGTAAAAAAACTGAATTAGGACGAATTGTGGAGGTTCCCGAAGGAATATTTGAAAAAGAAATTCTTAAGATCATACTGAAATAATCTCCTATAACGCTAAATTTGAACTTATTACCGCAACTTCTATTCTTTCAAACGAGAAGGTTACCAATGGCGACCCTCTACAAATTTCAAGGTATGGTTTTTGTGCAGGTAAGTTCAAAATCAGTACAATGAAAAACCTGTGGATTGGATTTATAGCATTGATTCTCGGCCTTTCTTCCTGCGAAAAGCCTGTGACGGGTCAAAAAGCAATTCCTGACGGAACTTATTTTGGAACCTTCCAAAGGACCTGGGAATCGGGCGAAGGACAAAAAGCAAATATTTCAATCACATTTTCCTCAGGTAAATGGAGCGGGCAAAGCGATATTGAGCATTATCCTGCACTTTGCCGCGGTACCTATGAAGCGGGAAACGGTAAACTTGTTTTTTCAAACGAATGCATTTGGACAGCTGATTTTGACTGGTCACTTATTTTGTCCGGAGAGTATAATTTTACACTTATAGGAGACAGTTTGCTTTTTTCGAAACATTACGGAAATCTGGCAACCGGAGTTTATACTGACTCTTATTGTGTTTCATTTCCGAAAAGCGGGATGAAGGAAAG
>CAIXAQ010000599.1 GCA_903917425.1 uncultured Bacteroidales bacterium | reverse complement strand
TATGTCGTAATCGCCATCGCATTTTACAAAAATGATGTCACCGGCAATGCGGGTGATTTTCCCTATTTTTCCGTTGTAAAAAAGTTTTTCGCGCGAAATATCGTTTTTCACAAACATAACCTGCGCCCCTTCTTTCAGCACCAGTTCAAAATCAGTCGGATAGCTGTATTCAGGAAATTCGCCATCAACCTGGGCTGTAAAATGATACGGGTGGCTTTTCAGTTGTTTCAGCTTGGTTTCGTTTATGGCCTGAGACTGGTAATTATGCGTGGTAAGGGTTATATATCCTTCGTCGTTTCCGGGATTAAACCCGGGTATGTACCTCTTATTCAGGTCTTCGAGCGATTGCTGATCGATATTGTTATCGCGAACCTTGTTCAGAAGCCGGATAAAGATATCATCGCTCTGACGATAAATATGCTTTAGCTCAATCGTTGTAAAAGCAGTCTTTTGTAAGGCGCGGCTTCCGAAAAAGAAAATGGTATTGTAATACGGCCGCAGCAGATTCCATTCCTCATCTTTGGCAACCGGCGCAAGTTGCTGCAAATCGCCAATCATGAGTAGTTGTACCCCGCCGAAAGGTTTGTAACGGTCTTTAAATCTGCGCAGTACTTCGTCAATAGCGTCTAACAAATCGGCTCTCACCATGCTGATTTCATCGATCACCAGCAGGTCGAGGCTTCTCATAATATCAATTTTCTCGCGGTTGAAACGCTGTGAGCGGTCGAAAGCGTTTTTCTGCGCATCGCCCGTGAAGCTTTGCTGTTGTGAAGCCTGTTCGGGAATATGCGGCCCGAAATGCATCTGGAAAAACGAATGTATAGTAACACCACCGGCATTGATGGCCGCTACCCCGGTAGGTGCAACCACGATCATACGCTTTGGAGAAATGGTCTTGAGGTTACGCAGAAAAGTAGTCTTGCCCGTGCCCGCTTTCCCTGTAAGGAACAGGTTGGTATTGGTTTGCTCAACAAAGTCGAACGCCAGTTTCAATTCGGGATTAGGGATTTCCTGAGTCATTATTACCTGGTATGCAAATGAAGTTATGTGTATTAATTTGAAATCGGAAATGAGATAGCTTCAACATTTGTAAAAGTAAAAATAATTTGAGCAGGAATGGTTCAAAACCGGCAGATGCGAAAATACCATTTAAATCCGGATTGTTACAAGGTTAATTCCTGATAAGCTTCTTATACCCGGTATTTTCTAAAGATCTGTATTCCAAAATGTAAACGCCTTTTTTAAGATCCGATAAATCAGGATGATATGTATAGCTGCCCGCTTGTTTCCATGAATCTTCTATTTTCAGCAACAACACCCCGGTTATCGAATACAGATATAGACTTACCTGTCCCTGTATTTTTGTTTCGAAGCGGATCTCAACCCTATCCGTAAAAGGATTTGGAAAAGCCTCCAACAGAAGCTTCTCTTCCGGGATTTCGTTCACTGCATTAAAAATATAAGGGTCGCCCCAGGTCTCAGTGCCTTTTACATAATAAACCAGTTTGTCGTAAAAACCGCTGAGATCGGCAGGTTCTTCGTGGTAAGTATAGCTTGCGCCGCAGCCTCTTGTAAATGAATGGTAATCGTATGTAGGTTCAAAAGCAGCTATATAGCAGTTCAACCCGGCATCGTACATATGCGTACTGCTGTAATCGAAAGTCATGGAAGGCCGGTTGTTCCGGTATTCAGGGTGGGCAAAAAGCGTGTAATAACTTACATTCCAGACAGAGTTGTTGCCTTTCTGATGTGGCAACACTGCCGATAGCACCGAATCCGGGTTTGCATAAAATAAGGTAACGGTATCTGTTTCGGTGCTTGATACAACGTGTGGATCGGGATCCCAAACCAGGGAATTGATGTAATTTTTCTCTCTCTGGCGGTAGAAAATGGTGTCGTTCCCGGCCGAAAACCATTTGGCGAGTATAGTAATGACCTTGTATTGTGGTGGTCCGGCAAGATTTGAGCCAAATTTAAAATGGAAAATGTCGCCCACGTTAAAATCATAAACACTGCCGATGGTCAGCGGTTCATAATCAATGGATTGATTCCTATTTGTATCGGCCGGGAAATCATAAAAACTGTAAAGCGTAACAAAACCATGGTTTTTGGACAAACGGATCGTTTTCTGGTTAAACCGGTCCGGTATTGGTGTTCCTGTATTGGAAAATGCCTGGAGGGAGATGACTTTAATTGAGTCTTCCTTTCCTGGTATTGAAGCATAGATCAGTGAATCCAGCGTTGCCCGGTAAAAAAACCCAGGCTGTCGCTGAAAAACCCAACTTTCGCCCAAAACAGCCTGGGTTTTTATCCTAATGGTATCACCTTCCCTGTTAAAAAAAATATTATCGCCATTTGGCTTGATAAGGGCATGTGAGCCCAACCAGCAAGGCGCCATCGTATCCAGGATACAATCGCCAAAATACAGGTTCCCGGTATCGCGCATCATCCTGTACAGGTAAAATACTGAATCGCCCGAAGAAAGTGCCGCAGTGGAATCAGTTTTAATGCCAAGTATATTTTCCTCGAGCTGGTAATTCCAGGAAGAGTGATCGGCCTGGTAGAAGTTTACCCGGTTCGAACTAAGCGCCTGGTAATTCTGGCTTCGGGCTTCGGGAATAACGAACAGCATCAGAAAACAAACCGACAACAACAGGCTTTTTGGTTTCATGACCGGGAATTATAAGAATAAAACTGAACTAAATAGCAAGAACAAAGTTAGTGAATTTTTACTGCAAACGGATTTTGAAACTGGAATCTGGAAACTGGAAAGACTGCACGACTAAACGAACACACGACTGAACGACTGCACGACTAAACGAACACACGACTAAACGACTAAACGACTAAACGACTAAACGAACACACGACTAAACGAACACACGACTAAACGAACACACGACTAAACGAC
>CAIXAQ010000598.1 GCA_903917425.1 uncultured Bacteroidales bacterium | reverse complement strand
TAAAATTCGAGTGTTGACATTTTAACATGACTTTCTTCAACCCTTTGACTATTATAGAAAACGTATTGTGGACGAAATGACAATTTACCTGAATAAGTTGAATCATTGGTCCATTTTAATGGTTTTACAACCTCAATTTGCAAAGGTTGAATCCAGAATGCAGAACCTTTTGAAAGGCTTTTTTCCAGCAACCGATCGAGTGTAAGTTCACCGGTTTTGGAAGATTCATCACCCCGTTTTCTAAAATTCACCTTTTCTGAAATGAATAGTTTACTTGCCATTTCGGCGGCATGCTGTCTGAAAAGTACGTTTATGGAGGTATCTGCAGCAATTTTCAGGTAGTCGGCTAAATCAACAAGTTTCTGGCAAGCTTTTGTTTCGTAGAATTTTAAAAGTTCATCGTTGGGTTTGTTAACCTCAAATGCTTGTCTGATGCTGTCTTTTGTATAGGCAAGAAGTTTCTTGTTATTTTTATCTTCCTGGTTGGGGCTATCATTGCAACTTCTGGCTCCACAAATGAAGTAGATGATAATCAGGACTAAGATATGGATAGCCTTCTTCATTTCAGGTTGCGGTTAATTTTAAAACGAAGAACAGCAATCTTGCCATCATCGTATTGCGCATCTAGTATTTCGATTTGTCGGAGGCTTGAGGCAGGCATAGTCAGTTTATCAATAAACTCCGATTTGTTGAAAATCTCCATGGCTGACCCTTGCTTTGGTTCAGGCAACTGGTAAATCAAAACTTCCTCGCTCAGTATTTTGTCGAGTTGATCCCGCCTTTTCTGCCAGGCTTGCACATCGGTTTGCGAAAAATAACGGATCATAAGTGCATTGGCATCTGCGCGAAGCCTGACTTTTTCGGTGCGGTTAAACTTTTTCAACATTCGTTCTACCGTATCCGAAATATAATAGGGCGACCTGACTGCCATTTTTATTTTGCTTTGATCGGTTCGCAATACCAAATTTCCGGTCGAATCGCAAAAATAGTTCACAGGCGATTCGCCATTCAGTAGCAAATCAACCTGGATATTTCCGTTCACTATTGGCTCGCCTGTGTCGGCATCCACAAAAGTGAAACAATAATTTTGGGTATCCATGAGTTTGTAAAACATAAACAAAAGCGCCGTCACAACGATCAAAAGCAGCGGGATTGTTATAAAAACTTTGTTACTGCTTTTTAAATTATTCTGCTTAAATGTTTCCTTTATTCTATCCTCATCCGAAACTCTCTCCGTATTTTTAAACCTGAAATCGTCCCAATTGGCATAACCAGCATATTTGCTGAGCATATTCAGTACATCAATACGTGGAAGCGACGAACCTGTTGCCTTCAGATGGGTATAAAACCATTTTTCGCTCAGCCGGCCATTCACTTTTATGAGTAGTTCTTCCTGGAAATCGGTAATTTCCTGACCTTTCCATTGTGATATCTCAGGGTTCATGCCGGGATAGGACAACTTCATGGAAGCTGCTATTTCTTTTTCAGAAGTGTAAATAGTGTTTTATCTTCCGGTTGCAAAGTTGGTAATGAATTAGAAATTGTGGTTGCTTAACACTTGTAAAATATTTTACAGCTAATTTACAAAAGTATTTCAAATCAAAAATACGAATTAGGCCGTAACTTTACATTCAAATTTCGACATACGTGTAATATGAATTTAGAGAAAATCACACAATAAATTTCTTAATAATAACCTATAATCTGATAAAGATATGAAAAACAATGTTTTACAATGGATTCCACGCATCCTGGCCATACTGGCCATCCTGTTCGTGATGATGTTTTCCTTAGATGTCTTCGGCGGAAATGAACCAATTTATATGCAGTTGGTTGGGTTTCTCATACACAATATCCCTGCGTTTGTTTTGATGGCTGCGTTAGCAATAGCATGGAAACGGGAATTTCTTGGTGGCCTGATATTTATCGGATTAGGCACTGCACTTTCTATATTTGTTTTTATACTAAATTATAATAGGAACCATTCTGCATTAATTAGTCTTGGAATTATTCTGATGGTTGCTTTCCCATTTGTAGTTGCGGGGATTCTATTTATTTTCAGTCACAACCTGACGAAAAAAAAGTTGCAAAAGGCTCAAACAGAATAACCGGAAATCATTTTAATTGTCTTAAATATCTGACAAACTGATTTTTACGAATTTTTTAAAACAATTTCGTCATACCAAATTCAATTATAAAACACTTAAAACCAACGCCATGATCGAACACATCCACAAACACATCACTTCCGAATTGCAGCAGAACACTCGCACTGATACCATTTTTATCCTTAGTGCTATTCTGCTAAACCTGTTAACCCTAGCCATTAATTCAGGGATGGCCGAAAAATCACGAACCGATAATTCGCTGCTTATTGTAATGTTTCTTTTTGTAATAATGACGGTATTGGTAAATATTGTTGTTATTTTTGGATTAATGAAAGGCAAACAAACACGCACTAAATTAGTGGAAGGCCTTATGAAAATGTATAAAGATCAGGAGGTTGACAAGTACTATGACGAGTCGCTTCTGGGTAATTATAATGTACGTTATAATCTCTTTATAATGGTAGTTTGTTTTACAGGATTTATCGCCATCGCAGTACCTTTTGTGGTGCGGTGAAATTAAAATCAAACAAATACTT
>CAIXAQ010000597.1 GCA_903917425.1 uncultured Bacteroidales bacterium | reverse complement strand
CGGCACCATTCAATATTTTTGTTTCCCTGCCGAACCTGGCTCAAAATACAGGCCTGAACGGAAATGCTAATATGTTGCTTGTTGCCGGCAATGAAAGCGGGAATCCGGATTCGCGAGATTTGGATTCACTTCTTCGTCTTTCGTGGCAGCCCGAAGATGCCGGACTCGACATCAGGAAACTACCAACGAATAAAACGTACGAAATCCGCTCTGGCCGGATTTTTATTGATGATAACTCTGCCAAAGCAATTGAGAAAAGCTTTCCTGTTGCTCAGCCTGTTTTTACTTACCTGGTGAATGGTATTTCCACACATGGAAGATCCACTCCCTATTCATTTGTAAGCGCGGTGGATGAAAAATATCTTCGTCAAACCTTATCAGAACATGAAATTGTAATCAGCAACTGGCTTGCTGCCGACCTGGAAGCCATACCGGGAGATTCGCTTACAATACGCTATTTCAAAATGGGCGCAATGCGGAAGCTCACCGAAGACAGCGCCCGCTTCTGTATTAAATCAATTTTACCCCTCGCCGACCCTTTGTTCGACCGGACTTTGATGCCCGATTTCCCGGGCATGTCGGATGCCGGCAACTGCCGTGACTGGGAAACGGGTGCGCCGGTGAACCTGGATAAAATCCGGGATAAAGACGAACAATACTGGAACGATTATCGGGGAACGCCCAAAGCTTTTATTTCCCTGGCCGCAGGGCAAAAATTATGGGATAATGCCTTTGGACATGCCACTGCATTTCGGTTTAAAACCGATAGTTCGGGCGTTGAAGCCATGCAATCCGACCTGATGCAACACTTAAATCCGGCTGAAAACGGGATGTCTGTTCGGGATGTTTACACCGAAGGGAAAACCGCGGCCGCCAATTCCACCGATTTTGGTCAACTCTTCCTGAGTCTTAGCTTTTTTATCATTGTCGCTTCACTCATCCTGATTTCGCTTCTTTTTTCGCTTCATGCAGATAAACGCATGGCTGAAACGGCAATTTTATCAACCTTGGGTTTCCGGAAAAGGGATATTATCCTAATCCTCTTTTTTGAGGTCTTTTTCGTGGTAGTTGCGGGCAGTAGTTTGGGCTCGGTTTGTGGAATTTTTTATAACAAACTACTGTTGTTCGGGCTTAATACACTCTGGCAGGATGCAGTTCAAACATCCATGTTACAGATGCATATCAAACCGGCCACACTATGGGCGGGTTTCGCCACAGGTTCCATAACTGCCTTAATTTCCCTGTCCCTGGTATTGATCCGAAACCTGCGTAAGCCAATCTCCTCAACGGTGAAAGGAGTTAAAATCCCTTTGCCTGGAAATAATCAGCGAAGAAAGAAATTCAGCCTCGTACTAAGTGTTGTGTCAGTCAGCCTGGCCGTTATGCTTATCGGTTTTACTTTTATTTCATTTCAAAGCGATCCTTCCGAGATTTTTCTTTCAGCAGGAGGATTGATTTTAGTAGCCGGAATCGCTTTTCTGAATTTTACCCTTTTAAATAGAAGTCTCAGGAAATCGGAATCATTGCCAGCCTTTTTCACCATGGTGCTTTTAAATATTGGTCTGAGCCGGGGCCGGTCACTCACGGCTATTGCTCTGCTTTCAATCGGGACATTTTCGGTTATTATTACTGGTGCCAACCGCAAAACCTTTTATGGTACCGAAAATGCGCGAAATTCGGGCACCGGCGGTTTTCTTTTATGGGCCGAATCAACGATTCCTTTGCTGGAAGATCTTAATTCACCTGAAGGAAAGGCGAAATATGGTCTTGCCGATGAGGACGTTTTCCAAAAAGTCCGGTTTTCACAAATGCTCCGCCTCGATGGCAATGATGCCAGTTGCCTGAACCTGAACCAGGTTTCGCAGCCTCAGATACTAGGCGTTAATACCACCTATTTTGATCAGCAGCAAGCTTTCAGTTTTAAAAAGCTAGATCAATCTGTCGATAAGAAGCACCCCTGGCGGGCGTTGAATGTCCCTCTTGCTCCCTCAATTATTCCGGCATATGCCGATCAGACAGTAATTCAATGGGG
>CAIXAQ010000596.1 GCA_903917425.1 uncultured Bacteroidales bacterium | reverse complement strand
GTGACTTCGGTAACAGCGGTAAATTGTTTGGCCTGTTCAATGGCATTCTGACCGGTTGAAGCATCCAGTACCAGTAACACTTCGTGAGGAGCATCCGGGAGCACTTTCTGCATTACTTTCTTGATCTTACCTAATTCATTCATCAGGTTTACCTTATTATGAAGGCGGCCTGCAGTATCAATTATCACCACATCTGCATTCCTGCTGACTGCCGATTTAAGAGTATCGTAAGCAACGGCGGCTGGGTCGGAACCCATATCCTGCTTCACAATGGGCACACCGGTTCTATCAGCCCAAATACTCAATTGCTCTATGGCTGCAGCACGAAAAGTATCCGCTGCTCCAAGTACTACAGTTTTACCCGCTTTTTTGAAATGGTAAGCAAGTTTGCCGATGGTGGTAGTTTTTCCGACTCCATTAACCCCGACAACCATGATGACATAAGGAGTATCGCGTTTTGGAAAATCAAAACCTACAAATTCGCTGGTATCATTTTCGGTTAGCAGGTCGGCAATTTCTTCTTTTAGCAAACCATTCAATTCATTTGTTCCCAGGTACTTATCGCGTGCAACGCGTTCCTGTATGCGGGCAATTATCTTCAAAGTCGTTTCCACTCCCACATCGGAAGTAACCAATATTTCTTCCAGGTCGTCGAGTACGGTATCATCAACGCGCGATTTTCCTGCTATGGCTTTTGTAAGGCGTGAAAATACACTGGTACGCGTTTTTTCGAGTCCTTTATCAAGAACTTCTTTTTTCTCCTTTGTGAAAAATGAAAATATTCCCATATTTTTTTTATTAGTTCAAGGTGCAATGCTTCGCGTTCAAAGTTCAAATGCTTCGCGTTTAAGGTTCAATGCTTCGCTTTCAAGGTTCAATGCTTCGCGTTCAAGGTTCAATGCTTCGCATTCAAAGTTCAAATGCTTCATTATCGCCTTATCAAATTAATGCATTATCAAATTAACATTTTACCCAAAACTGAAAAAGCTTTTCCCCTAGAGAAAAAGCTTTCCGTATGAAACAGAATTTCGTGTCGTTATTTAGCCAGGAAATCTTTTACCTGATCGTTAGCTACGATGGTTTCTTTAAACACGTAAGCACCTGTTTTTGGTGAACGGGCCATACGGATAACTTTTGCATAGTCCTTACCACTCGTGGTACGCAGGGTTGCAACAACTTTCTTTGCCATAGTATATCGTTATTTAATTTCGCGGTGAACAGTAACTTTCTTTAAAATCTTGTTGTATTTCTTAAGCTCAAGACGTGCAGGGGTGTTTTTCTTGTTCTTAACGCTTACGTAGCGAGATGTACCGGGCATTCCGCTCGTTTTATGCTCTGTGCACTCCAGAATGATCTGTACTCGTGCTTCTTTGCTCTTCTTAGCCATTGGTTATAATCATTTTTATTACAGGGGTGCAAAAGTATAGACTTTTTATGAACTATCCAACATGTGCAACAAATTTATTTTGGAGTTTTATTCACAAGCAATTGTTTATTACTAATTGTACTTCCTGTTGGATTGTATTTGGTTTATATTTGTATAAATTTCAAAATCGTGAATTCGCTATTCAGATATTCCATTTGTACGGTTTTATTCCTGCTCTGTTACAATATAAGTATTGTATCAGCCCAAAATTACAGTTGCATAAAAACGGATGCAAGCTACTATTTTTATGATTCCACTTCGCAGGCAATACTGGCAGCCAGGATTGACTCGGTTGCCGTTGCCGGGAATGAAACCCGATACTTTGGAATGAAGCAAATCCGGCAAACCGATTATGGTTG
Source organism: uncultured Bacteroidales bacterium (assembly GCA_903917425.1). Lineage (GTDB taxonomy): Bacteria > Bacteroidota > Bacteroidia > Bacteroidales > UBA4417 > UBA4417. The sequence continues at coordinate 2,512 of CAIXAQ010000596.1, read as the reverse complement.
TTTTATTCCGAATGGGGAATCATGGATGGGTGAATATGTGTCTGAAAGTTCCAACGGCATTTTTCAGTTTGTCGTTTATCCTTTTTCTCCTCCCGATTCGGCGAATGTTTTCACAATAAAAAGCAAAGGATCGCTTGGAGAAACATGGCATTTTTATAACTATCATACTATCAATCATTATGTTGAAGCGAAAGTTACTCAAATTTCTTTAGCTAACTTTTGGGGCATTTCCGATTCGGTTAAAACGATTTCGCTACAACGAAAGAATGCTTTGGGCCAAAATGTGAGTGACCCTATTAATGGGCAGAGAATTCTTTTAAGTAAAAATTATGGGTTGATCCGTTTACCCAAATTTGATGATTTTAACTACAACCTCGCATTTTACGATCTATGTGGTAAAACGAACCCGGTGACGGGACTAACAAATCAAACTTTCGAAGAAATTTTCGATTTTCAGCCGGGTGATGAATTCCATATTTCTTATGATAACTCCTATTATAACATTTTATATTGGGTTGAAACCGGTTCTATAATTCATCGAATTCTGGAAAGAATAAGCGGTTACAACGGTGATACCTTAAGTTATAAAATAGCTCAATGTAAAACTACAGCTCTTAGTATTAATGTTGGCCAGGTAACTATAACAAACTCTTCTGACACAATACTGGTTAATTATGTTAAATCCTATTACCCTTCATTTGTCCTTGAGCCAAAAGAACCGCATATTACCAGGCTCTGGGATGGTCCTTTTGAACTTAACAATAATGAAATGGGGTTATCCACAACAAATGTTTTGGATATTGCCGGAATTCCATGGAAATTAACCGATGCAATATGGCCTTTATGGTCTAACGATCCTCAACAATGCTTTTCTTATACAATGATGGATGATTATGATAATTCTGCTTATTTTTATACAGGGCTGGGTGGGCCTTATCATTATCATCTGGGAATAAACACTTCCAGCTATAGAAAGCTGGTTTATTTCAAAAAAGGCTCCGTATCATGGGGAACGCCCCTCGATTGCCAAACCATTCTTCATACCAGCATTCCTGAAGATAAGAAATTATTTAAAATTCTTATTTCCCCAAACCCCGTTGTAAACTCGGCAAATATTACAATCCCAGAAACCATGCAACTTCCTGTAAATGTTGAATTTACTTCAATTTCAGGTAGTGCTGTTCTTTCTATAGAGATAAGAAATTATAACCAGGTTGTTGATTTGTCAAACCTTCCAGCCGGTATTTACCTTGCGCGATTCCTTTATGAAGATGGTTCTGTTTCGTTCGAAAAATTCATCAGGCAATAACTACCTTTGCCTTTATGATATGGGAATCGTACCGCCGCGGATTTGATGCTTTCCTCAGGCTCGAAAAGTCGCTTTCGCGAAATTCGGTGGAGGCATACAAGCGTGATATTGAAAAACTTACAGCTTTCCTGGAAGAGAACAACATCGCAGTTCAACCTGCAGGAATCACGCTGTCACATTTGCAGGATTTCCTGAAATGGCTGAACCAGACTTCGCTGAATGCGCGTTCGCAAATGCGCATTATCTCGGGGATCAGGGCGTTTTACAAATACCTGCTGCTCGAAAACCTGATCAGCAACGATCCTACCCAACTGCTTGATATGCCCCGGATCGGCAGGAAATTACCTGAATTTCTTACAATACATGAAATAGAAAGACTGATTGCTGCCATCGACCTTTCGAAACCGGAAGGCGAGCGCAACAAAGCAATGATCGAAACCTTGTACGGATGCGGGTTGCGCGTGTCGGAACTGGTAAACCTTAAAATCAGCTGCATCTATTTTAACGAAGGTTTTATGCGCATAACCGGCAAAGGCGATAAGGAGCGATTGGTGCCTTTCAGTGGCAAGGCCCTGAAGCAGATTAATTTATACCTGCACGAAATCCGAAGCCACGCTACGATAAAGAAGGGACACGAGGATTTTCTGTTTCTTAACCGAAGAGGCGCCAAACTAACCCGGGAAATGATTTTTACTATTATTAAGGATTTAGCATTGAATGCCGGCATTCACAAAACCATTGGCCCGCATACGCTGCGGCATTCGTTTGCAACACATTTGGTCGAAGGTGGTGCCGACCTACGGGCTGTACAGGAAATGCTGGGCCACGCAAGCATCACAACCACCGAAATTTACACGCACCTCGACAGGGCCTATTTACGGGAAAATATACTGGATCATCATCCGTTATATAAACCTAAGCATGGTTAGTCAACAAGAAATGAAAAACACTGAACATTAAATTAAGAATGAAAAAGTAAAGTGGCCTGCAATACTTTTACATTTTGTATTGTGAGTTCAATGTTTTTGATTCATTTTTACAACAACAATAAGTTTCAGATTAGAAATGTCAATCGCTTAGTCTTTACTATTTTACAAAATTTTATCAGATTGAAACCGTCACTTCAAAGTCAGGCTACTTAACCTTAATAGTATTTATTTGAGAATCATTTCGTTAGGCCGTAGATATGAAACTTACGATTCG
>CAIXAQ010000595.1 GCA_903917425.1 uncultured Bacteroidales bacterium | reverse complement strand
TACAACGTGGTTGGAAACATGAACGAACACCAGGTTGCTATTGGCGAAACAACTTTTGGCGGCCGCGAAGAACTGGTTGATACTGCTGCCGTTATGGACTATGGCAGCCTGATTTACATCGCTTTGCAACGTTCAAAAACGGCCCGCGAAGCTATACAAGTAATCACTTCTTTAATGGCCGAATATGGGTATGCCAGTTCCGGCGAATCCTTTTCGATAAGCGATCCGAACGAAGTATGGATCATGGAAATGGTCGGAAAAGGAAAACCTGAAACTACAAAGGACAAAAAAGGACGTGTAACAGTAAAATACAATAAAGGAGCCGTATGGGTTGCATTTCGTATACCCGATGGATACATTTCGGGCCATGCAAACCATGCACGCATCACCACATTCCCGCTCAACGATCCCGAAAACTGTATTTATGCTCCCGATGTCATCAGTTTTGCCCGCGAGAAAGGGCTTTTTACCGGCGAGGACAAAGATTTCAGTTTCTCCGATATTTACGCACCTCTTGATTTCGAAGGTGCCCGTTTCTGCGAAGCCCGCGTTTGGAGTGGATTTAACAAAGTTACCAAAGGCATGGATAAATACCTCGATTATGTGAAAGGTGAAAACCTTAAAAACCGCATGCCGCTTTGCGTTAAACCCGATCACAAACTAACTTTGCAGGAAGTAATCGGTTTAATGCGCGATTATTTCCAGGGAACCGAACTTGATATGACCAAAGATGCCGGCGCAGGCCCTTACAGTTGCATTGTGCGTTGGCGTCCATTAACATGGAAAGTCGACGGCGTTGATTATTTTAACGAAAGAGCCATCAGCACACAGCAAACCGGTTTTGTTTTTGTGGCCCAATCGCGTCCCTATGTCCCAAGTCCGCTTGGTGGCATTCTTTGGTTTGGAGTTGACGATACTTATTCAACAGTGTTTACACCCATGTATACTTGTATGACCAAAATTCCCGAAACCTATGCCGTTGGTAATGGTTCCATGATGGAATACAGCGATAACGCGGCATTCTGGGTATTTAACCAGGTTTCGAATTTTGCCTATACCCGCTACAGCGATATGATTGTTGACATACAGAAAAAACAATCGGAACTCGAAAACAACTACATAGCTATGGTGCCTGCCATCGATAAGGTGGCACTCGAAATGTACCGGACAAATCCTGCAAAGGCAGTTCAATTCCTCACGGATTTCTCAGTTACCCAGGGCAACAATACTGTAAACGAATGGAAGAAGCTTTATGGCTTCCTGTTTACCAAATACATGGACGGAAATATTAAGGAATCAAAACCTATTCCAGAAGGATACAAATATGTAGCTCCATCGCTTAAACAGCCCGGTTATGGCGATACTTTCTACCGTAAACTGGTTAAAGAAACCGGCAACAAATTTAAAGTCATTGAACCTGCCGGGCATTAATACATTGGCATTAACACATTTAAAGCACCCTGAAAAGCATTTCTTTCAGGGTGCCTTTTTGCAGATTTTTAAAATTAAACACAAAACATACTTAAAAATAATTTATTTCGTTATCTTTGAACTATTAAATTGTTTTCGTTATGGATCAAAAACCTGTTAATACCCTCGCTTATAAGATCACTATTGGCGTATTGCTTGCAATTATTGCTGTCATGGCCTGGCTTCTTTTAACCCAGAAAAAGGAGGTGATAACGCTAACCAAAAACATCGAAGGACAAGAGACAGAACTTAAGTTACAACTGGATTCCCTGTTGGCCGAACACGAACGGGTAAAGGTTTCGTATGGCGAGTTAAGCAGCACTCTCACTGAGAGAGACAGCATAATTAATGTAAAAGCCAGGGAAATAAAGCAACTTCTCGGTGTTAAGGGGGAATTAGCTACTGTAAAACGCAAATTAGCTCAACTGCAGGAAGTTACACAAATATACGAACATCAGATTGATTCGTTGTTTACAGTAAACCGAAAACTGAAAAATGAAAACACTCAGATTAAAAATGACTATAGCCTCGAGCAGCAGAAAACAAACGAGTTGTCGAAAGATAAAGAAGCCCTGAACGAAAAAATTACGGGGGCAGCAGTATTAAAAGCCTATAAAATATCAGCCGTAGCATACAAATCACGAGGAATTGACAAGGACAAAGAAACGGATAAAGCTGCGAGGGCTGATAAGATAAAGGTTTGCTTCACCGTGAGCGAGAATAAATTAGTAAGTCCCAGTTATAAAAGATTCTTCGTTCGTATTGCCCGCCCAAATAATGTAATACTTACCCGCGGCCCGGCATATACTTTCCAGTTCCTGGGGCAAACGCTTCAGTTCTCTTCAATGGAAACACTAAACTACGAAGGTGATGCCGCCGATATCTGCACATTTTTCGAACAACCGCTTAACAGTACCGAACTAGTCAAAGGCAGGTATTATGTCAATATTTTCACCGAGGATAGGGAAATCGGGCAAAC
>CAIXAQ010000594.1 GCA_903917425.1 uncultured Bacteroidales bacterium | reverse complement strand
GTTAGTTTTTCTGCTAAGTATTGTATCAAGTGAAACACGATTTATTTTTAATTCCAGGTCGCTGTTTATATCAACAATAGCGAATTTACCCAGGGGAATCCGGCCGGCATCTCCTTCGATCTCTGAAATGTTTATGATCTGGCAAAACGTTTTGGAACAAATAATTCCAAAAAGAAGAAAGAGAAACAGATTCTTCATGGTTTCTGATTGTATTTAATATCACCGGCCAGTATAAACAGGTAATCTATTCCTGGTATATCAATAATATCGCCTTCGCTGATAAAAGAGGCAACTTTATTAATCGTCGATAGAGAGAAGGCCAGAACCGTTGTTAGTTTTTCAGGCAGATTCGGAATTTGTGTTCTGATTGAATCAAAGTCTACATCCTTAACCCAAACAACATACCGGTCAAAACCCATTGGCGCTTGCTGAGCCACAAAATCGGCAGTGCCGACAAATTCTTCATCCTGGGTTAAGACAATGAGTTTCAGGGTTTTTTTTTCAAGTATTTCAGGATTGATGTTCCCGGAGCAAATAATGGTATTTTTCGAATAAGGCATAGCTTTCATTTTAAAGGATGATTAATTTATCTGATTAATAAACTGCAGTTTTGATCATAACATTTTTATTTCAGCAGATGGCTTTTTCTCTAAATTCGGTCTTAAGTACTAATAAGCCAGCTTTTCGGGTTTCTGTTCAGCGGTTTGTTGCAAATACAGAGAAGGTGACTGGTAATTTCGGAATCAGAATTTGCATGCTTATCATTTCTCCGGTATAGTGTTCGAAAGAAAAATTCATTATTAATTAAGCAGAAAGAATCTAAGAATAAGGATCAGCAATTTTGGATTTCAGGGGCATTTTGGATTTCAAAGGGTTAGCTGTAAGAAATAAAAACTGCGTATCAACGTCACTCACAAGTATCACATAATCAGTAAAATAGCGAAGTCTAATCGTGAAACTCCTTATTCTCAAACAAAAAACACTTTGACTTCTTACAGGTACGAATAAGTAAACTCTAATTAAAAATCAAATTTCAGCACCCCGTTCTGGTAATAATAAAATTCCGAATTCCGCCTTCGGGTTAATCCTGCAAGTACCTTGCCGGCAGCCTTATTCCAGCGCAGCCACTGGGTTTGTATAGCTGGATAGTCTAGTGGGTTGGTATTGATCACTTTAAGTAAAGTCGAGTCTTTCAGGTTCTTGGCACCCAGGTTGTAACAAAAACTCACCAGGGCATCAAACTGCTGCTGACTTACGTCATCGCGTGTATAGGCATCAACCATCAACTCAAAATATGACAGATCGTTGCGCAGGTACAGCAAAGCCTGGTTCTCGGTGCAGATGTCGCCGGCTTTAACTTTTGTGCCACCGGGATAAATGGTAGTGCCATAACCGATGGTCCATACATTGGCCGGACATAGGTACGCTTTTAAAAATAGCCCTTCAAAATGTTTGATCAACTCAGCACAATTTGTTGAACTCTTTGTGATTTTAGCCATAACTTCTCTTGTTTATTAGTTTGTAGGAATATTAGTTGCTTTATTACAATATCGGTTCCGGGAATGGTTTATTTGCTGATTAGGATAGGTTTGAAATATTCCTCCAAGTTCATCATCGATAGTTTTTAAAGTATAGATAGTTCACAAATAAAATAAATCGTACAAACGACTTCCATTCTGGTAATCAAGTGATATTCCGGCTGACTTCAAGGTGCCTGAACTTTTTTATTTCGGATCCTTCGTATCAGTTTGATTACCTGTATTGTGGCGGCAATTAAAGCTTTAAGGGTAGTTTGTCCAACAGGTTTAATAAAAGCAATTGAACCTAGTTGGGCAATCAGTATTGGCAGTATGCTCCTTATTTCTGACCAGCGATCAGCTCCTTCACAAATTGCCCGGATCGGTTCGTAATTCCACAGAGTGACAAAAGATAAGATGAAGATATTCAAAGACCAGACAAGCTTATTTGGGAGTAATGCTAAACCGGCCAGTTTCAGACTGAAAGATTTTAAGACAATTTTCCACTGTTGTTCAATCCTGTTGTCCGAACGAATCAGTTCATAGATATCTTTTTCAGCGGATGTGATTGCTTTCAGGGGACTTATAAAAATTAATATATCACCGGTTATATTTCCCTGAAGCCTGACCTTTATCTTGTCTCCTTCAGTAAAGTCGCTGATTTCGCCGGTTTGTATGAGTTCCCAATAAGCTCTTAATGCTGGAAAAATGTTGGTTTTCAAGCTGATGATTTTTATTTGGTAAACAATCCAAAAAAGCTCTCGCCCATTTTGACAACCACATTGATCAGGTTTTTCCAAAAGTCAACCGATACTCCAATGGCTTCATTATGTGAAGTATGGATAAATGATATCGGATTTTCGGCAAATGCCCTGGTAACACGGGTTGTAACATCTCCATCGATACCAATAATAGTTTGAAGGACCACTGTTTCGGTTCCTATATCGTTGGCTTTCTTGATGACCATAAACTGCCTCACATCCAGATTAAGCTCGTACTGCTCAGCATCTTTACTTCGCATAGCGCGGAAATCATTAATAGTATCCTTCTTGTCGAAATCATGTAAGGGATCGCCTTTAAAAAGATCAACACCGTCAACTTTGAGGATTCGTCGTATATCGTCCGAAATTGTCTCAATGCGCTGAAGCATCATGATATCGGCTTTCACGACTATTTCTCCTTCAGCTTTAATGAGTTCATCCTTTTTTGCTTTTAGCATTTCGAAGGAACTCGCAGCTCTTATACTCAACTCTTTAAATGATTCAAAACCCGATCCTAAATTTACTTCTTCACCCCTGAAGAGGTTCTTGCCATCTTTAGGCAAATCAAAGTATTTCTGGTATTTGGTTCCTAAAAAAAGTAGTTTTTCATGAAAATTTTTCGCCAATCCATGCAACAGGAGCCTTGGGCTGCCCGGTGCCTTGGATGCATCCATTTCATCCTTAATGATGGTGTTCACCTCAAGGTGGGTAAGATCGTAAACCAGGGATTTCCCCTTTTCCTGCAACTTATCTAAAGTGCCTGACATTGTTTTATCTTATTATGTGAATAAAACTACTACTGTTGTGCTTCCTTTTCAAAATTACGGAGAGCTTCAATAATCTGTTTCAGGGTTTCGATATTCTTGTTGATAATAGCATGCCCCTGTTCCTCGCGCAGGGTATGGTATTCGCGGAGTTCCTTGTAATCGACAACGAACTTTTCGGTCATGGCGGTGGTTATATCGCCGGTAATCAGGTTGATTTGCGAACACATACGGTCCTCAACACTTTCGACATTGATCGTAGTGTTAATGTCTCCTGTTTTATTGAAACTGTAACTACCTACCAAGGTGTTTACCTCAAGGCGGGTCAGGTTGGAAAGGCCTGCAATTGCATTTTCCAGGAATGTTTTCTTGTCGCTCATAATGTGATTTTTAAGATGTAATTACTGTATTGATTATATAATTCACTTTAAAGATATGAACTGTGTGGATACGCTATAACAAAGATACAATCAAAAATGTTTTTTCGGAATACTTGTTGGTTCAAATTTATTTTTTGGGGAGATGATTTTGATGTCGGATGTTTGATGTCGGATGTTTGATGTCGGATGTTGGATGTCGGATGTTGGATGTCGAAGGTCGGATGTAGAATGTCGAAAGTTGGATGTTGGATGTCGGATGTCGAAGGTCGAAAGTAGGATGTCGAAAGTCGAAGGTCGGAAGACAAAAGTTGGAAGGTAGGAGCGAGGTTGCAGTTTTAATAAACTACCAAATCAGCAGTTAACTCAGCCTGTCAATTTCAGTCTCCCTATTTTAATTTCATACTATTGATGAAAAACCAGTTAATTCGCAGCATTCATCACCTTGATCTGATGATTAATGGATTCCTGGTGAATGGCTTTAAACATCTGATCGATAAACTCTTCGCTCAGACCTTTGCTTTGTCCTTTAATGGAAACCTTCCTGATAATTTCCTCCCAACGCTGGTTTTGTAAAATAGTTATATTATTATCTTTCTTATACTGGCCAATGGTTTCGGCTACATGCATGCGTTGTTCCATCAGGTCGATGAGTTGATCATCAAACATATCGATCTGGCCACGCAGTTCCCCCAGGATATCAAGGAATTTGCTGTTACTCGAAACCGGCTGGCGAAGTATCAGTTTTCCTAACAATTCCTGCAATGCCTGCGGAGTAACTTGCTGGCTTTTGTCGCTCCAGGCACAATCCGGGTTTATATGCGATTCGAGCATCAGCCCGTCGTAATTCAAATCCATGGATTTTTGAGCAATTTCAAACAGAAATGCCCTTGCTCCGCCAATATGGCTTGGATCGCAAAGCAGCGGCAATTCAGGAATGCGAAGGCGAAGCTCAATCGGAATCTGCCATTTAGGCTGGTTGCGGTAAGCTGTTTTTTCGTAAGCCGAAAACCCGCGATGGATAGCGCCAATATGCGTTATTCCGGCAGCATACAGACGTTCGATGGCTCCGATCCAAAGATCAAGATCCGGGTTTACAGGATTTTTCACAAAAACCATCACTTCCACGCCTTTCAGTGCATCGGCTATTTCCTGCATGGCAAAAGGGTTAGCCGAGGTACGCGCGCCAATCCACAAAACATCAATACCAAATTTCAGCGCTTCATAAACATGTTTTTGGGTGGCAACTTCGGTTCCAGTAGGCAAACCGGTTTCCTGTTTCACCTGTTTCAGCCATTTCAGTCCTTCGGAGCCAACACCTTCAAATGCATTAGGGCGTGTACGTGGTTTCCAGATACCAGCCCTGAATACATCCACCTTGTTTAATGCTGCGAGTTGCCGGGCGGTTTCCATGACCTGGTCTTCCGTTTCGGCACTGCATGGTCCTGAAATCAGTAATGGCCGGCCTTTGTAGATACTCCAGTTTTGAATGGGTTCGATATGTAGTTTTGTTTCCATTTTTTATGTGAGGATGTGTTAATGCGGTAATGTGTTAATGCGGTAATGCGTTAATATGGTAATGTGTGTTTATGCAGTAATGAGATGATGAGTTGATAGGTTGATGGGTTGAAGTTGATAGGTTGACAGGTGTACTTTCATGATTTTGGTTGACAAAAAAGACTAAACTACTAATTCAACTGTTTGT
>CAIXAQ010000593.1 GCA_903917425.1 uncultured Bacteroidales bacterium | reverse complement strand
GGGAAACAAATACCTGTCTTTCTCACATTGTTTCGTCCATACGCGGAAAACTAACCGATAAATTAACTTTGAAATCCATTGCAGCTACTGCCAGTATAAGTACTTCATCCTTATACAGGTTATTCAAAACGGAATTAGGCATCAGTCCGGTTGAATTTATAATTCTGGAACGAATTAAACTTGCCAAGCGGTTTTTAAAGAATAAGAATTTATATATCAAAAATATTTCGTTTGAAGCAGGCTTTGATGACTGCAATTATTTTATCCGGGCGTTCAAACATCATGAAGGTATCACGCCCGGACAATACCAGCAGTTGAACAACAGGGATTAATTAATCCTCTACAAACCGCAGCGGTTCCAGATCAACTAATTCTTCCTCCGTAAATATCCTGGAAAGTGTAATAAACCTTAATCCCATGGGTATTTCGAGCGAAAAACTGGAACCCATGCCTTGGGTGATATGGATATTTAGACTGGTATGTTTCCAGTATTCAAACTGATCCTTGCTCATCCAGAATTCGCAGTCATCAATAGTCCCGAGGCAAACATCGCTGCTTCCGAGTATAAAATCACCTTTTTCGAAACACATGGGTTGCGAGCCATCGCAGCAGCCACCGCTCTGATGAAACATTAAATCGCCGAAATTTTCTTTTAACTGCCTTATTATTTCTGAGGCTTCAGCACTTACGGTTACTCTTGGTATCATTGATTCCTCCCGGTTTATGAAAATACCGGTAAGCTGTAAAACTTACCGGCATTTGTTATTTTAAAAATCAGTACTCCTAAAAGAAGCCCAACTTCTTTTTGTCGTACGAAATAAGCATGTTCTTGGTTTGACGGTAATATCCCAGCATCATTTTATGGTTTTCCCTGCCAAAACCGGATTTTTTGTATCCGCCAAACGGAGCGTGTGCAGGATACAGATGGTAGCAATTTACCCAAACCCTGCCTGCTTTAACAGCACGCGGTACCTGGTATATTTCGTGGGCATCTCTTGTCCAGACTCCGGCACCTAATCCATACATGGTATCGTTGGCGATTTCGATGGCTTCTTCGGTAGTTTTAAAAGTAGTGACACATACAACAGGACCAAAGATTTCCTCCTGGAAAATCCGCATTTTATTGTGACCTTTCAGAAGTGTTGGTTGAATGTAATATCCACCGGCTAATTCGCCATCCAGTTTTTTTACATCACCACCGCAAAGTACTTCAGCGCCTTCTTCTACACCAAGTTTCAGGTATGCCTGAATTTTTGCATACTGATCGCTCGAAGCCTGGGCACCCATCATGGTAGTGCTATCCAATGGATTGCCCATCACAATGGCATTAGTTCTTTCGATAACCCTTTTCATGAATTTATCATAAATGCTTTCATGGACAAGGATACGCGAAGGGCAAGTGCAGACTTCACCTTGATTTACTGCAAACAATACGGCGCCTTCAATGGCTTTATCAAAAAAGTCATCATCTGCATCAGCAATTGATGGGAAAAAGATATTCGGCGATTTCCCGCCAAGTTCCATTGTCACAGGAATCAGGTTTTCGGATGCGTATTGCATTATGAGTCGCCCGGTAGTAGTTTCGCCGGTGAAGGATACTTTCGAAATGCGGGGTGATTGAGCCAATGGCTTTCCTATTTCTGCACCCAAACCGGTTACTACATTTATGACTCCAGCAGGAACAATATCTTTTATTAATTCCATCATACACATTATAGAAGTTGGCGTTACGGAAGCTGGTTTTACAACCGTGCAACAGCCCGAAGCCAGTGCAGGAGCTATTTTCCAGGTGGCCATTAACAAAGGGAAATTCCATGGAATGATTTGTGCTACTACGCCAATTGGCTCAGGAATACAAATGCTTACCGTGTTTTCGTCATGTTCGGATATGCTTCCTTCTTCGGCACGGATAACGCCTGCAAAATAACGGAAATGATCAATAACCAGGGGAAGGTCCACATTTACGGTTTCCCTGATGGGCTTTCCATTGTCAATGGTTTCGACAGTAGCCAGGTATTGAAGATTGGCTTCAAGAACGTCAGCAATTTTGTTCAAAATGCTTGCTCGGTAGGCAGCCGAAGTTTTGCTCCATGTGAGAAATGCCTTATGCGCTGCATCCAGCGCCAGTTCAATGTCTTCCTTACTCGACCGGGCTGCTTTGGTAAACACTTTCCCGTCAATAGGACTGCTATTATCAAAATAAGCTCCTTTTACAGGAGCTAAAAACTGCCCGCCGATGAAATTATCATAGTGGGATTTGAAAGTTGGTCTTTTCTGTGTCATCTCGCTTTTTTATTT
>CAIXAQ010000592.1 GCA_903917425.1 uncultured Bacteroidales bacterium | reverse complement strand
TTGAGTTGACTTGTGCCTACAACCGGATAGCAACCTGCGTAAGCCGCTTCACGAGGAACGACTTGTAAATCTCCGGAAACTGTTGAAGTATCATCTTTTTTGCACCCTGCCAGATTCATATTCAGTAGGATTAAAACGGCTATCAATACTGATAGAAAACTCATTTTATTTGCTTTTGATTTCTTTTTTCTTAAGATATTGATTTTCTTTTCCATTGATTTTTGTCTTTTTGTAAATGTGAAGCAAAAGTAAAAGGGATGAATGCAATCGTAAAATACTATCAACCGATTGTTTGATTCTGTCACTCAAAACCTGAATTTCATCACTGATTGGTTTTTGGAAAAGATGTCTTCAGCTTAGTTTACTATAAGCTGAAGACATCTGTATTTGAGCGTTTTCCTTAATTATGGACGGCCTGCTTCCGACCCTTTCGGACGGGTTGCTTTTTCCAGTTCAAGGTATTTCGGGTATAAACTGGCAGGAATTGCCTGTTTCACTTTCTCATCTCTCACTTTTGCAAGAGCGTCAGCCTTAGTTTTTTCAGGCCTTGCGGGTGGGATTACATTCTTATCCAACTCAACAAAGAAATCATTGAACGCTGCCGACACTTTTTCTTTCTGTGTTTTGTCGAGGTTTAATGGTTGGCAGATTTCTTTATCCACCATTTTTAAGCGTTCTTCGATGCTTGGTGGTTTTATTCCAACATTTCCGGGTTGTGAAAAACAAGCATACCCGATTAGCAGGATAGCTATAAGAATTGCAAACTTTGTTGTTTTCATAATGTTGGATTTTTAATTATTTGAATGCAAAGGTATTAAGCCGGTAATCACCTAAAAAACATTTTCAGCCGAAAGCATGATTGTGTCACTATATGGCAGTTTTTTGGCAGATGAATCTTTTATAGTAAATATAATCACTCCGCTCGCACTTAACTTGTTTTCTGATGTGCGCGGGTAATTTTATTAGTTGGGCAATTGCCCTCTTAGTATTTTTCCTTATTATAATCGCGCACCTGGCATCCGCTTCATAAGTTTTTCCGTTTTATAGGTATTTCTTATTGCCTGTCGGAAAAAACGTTATTCTCGCTAAAGCCCATATTTCAAGACCTTCCCGATATAAATCCAGCACTCATTCATTTTGTATTTTTCATACTCACAAATGAATAATCCTTTTTCTGAAAGGCTAATGATTCTGCCTTATTAATTTGGAAAATATTATTAAAAGCAAATCTTAATTATGCATATATTTATTGAACATTTTATAAGCTATCATGTTTAACATTAAATCTAAAACATTAAACAATGACAGCAAGTTACTCTCGAATTGTTAAATATCTGAAATCTCAAATTTTCTGGCTGCTAATCATTTCAACAGGTATCAGCATGCCTGCTATAGCTCAGATACTCACCATTCAAACACCGAACGGAGGAGAGGTATGGACTGTTGGAGAGACTGAAATAGCTACCTGGACAGGTCAGAACCTCAGCGGTGTTGTAAAAATCGAATTTTCCTATAATGGTGGTATCAACTGGTTGTATCTTGGCGAAGTTCCTTCCGGACCAGGCGGAGGCAATGCTACGATTGGTGTTCCTAACACATCAACTACCAATGCCGTTCTGAGAATTACCGACGTGGCCCATCAATCAGTCAGCGATGTCAGCAATGCGCCTTTTACCGTTTATGTTCCACCAATCTTCATCTGGGAACCCAATGCCAATTCTGCTATTTTTGCAAACTCGCTTTCGCAGGTTTACTGGATTCTGAATGTTACAGGTATCACTTTACTCAATGCTGATATTTCTGTTGATAATGGCCAAACCTTTACTCCGCTTGCTCAAAATATAAATGCGCAGGCAAGTTTTACATATCTTAATTTATCTGACGCCCCTGCAGCAGCGTGTATCCTCAAACTATACAATGCCAATAACCCTTCTCAATATGGACTGAGCGATGTTTTTGCTATAAATCCGCTTTCTGTCTATACGATTACCTCACCGGCAGCTGGTCAAATCGTAAATACTTTCAGTCCTTTAACAATCAACTGGACTGTAGAAAATCCTTATACACCCTCTAACTACCTGGAATTCTCCCCTAATAATGGAGCAACCTGGGAGGTAATAGGTAATGGCAGTAGCCAGGGGAATTCAGGAAGTTTTTTATGGATTACACCTAATGTAAATTCGGAGCAATGTCTTTTACGAATCACTGATTCGTACGCATTTTCAGCCAGTGATACCAGTGGGGCCTTTACAATCTTGCCGTACCCTCAAACCTCGGTATGCATGGTTTCGGCCGACAGCCTGACAAACCATAATGTGATCCTATGGGAAAAGCCTGTTTCCAATCTTATAGCCGATTTCCTGGTTTATAAGGAAACTGATGAAGCCAATGTTTATGCTGTAATTGATACGGTAAGCTACCAGGAAGTGCCGATAGTAACTGACTACGGCTCAAACCCTGCCATGAGACCATACCGTTATAAAATAGGATTCAGGGACAGCGAAAACAGGGTATTCCCGGCAGGCGATTACCACCAGACCATCCATCTGACAATCAGCCAGGGAGTGAACAACAACTGGAACCTGATCTGGACACCCTATGTGGGTTTCAACTATTCATCCTATAAAATTCTTCGTAAAACAGGTTCTGAAAGTTATGAGCAGATTGCAACCGTCTCCTCTAGTTTCAATTCATTTACCGATTTCAATTCACCCTCAAATGATGTTGCTTATATGGTTTCAATCATCCGACCCGGTGGTTGCAATACGGGTTTGCGCAGTTCCGGATATTCAGATGTTTATTCCAATGTGGCTGCAAACAGCCTGGTTTCGTTATCCGAAAGCAAAGAGGTTAATTTTCACATTTATCCTGTGCCGGCAAATGATTATATCAAAGTTCAATTTGGATACAAAGCAAAAGGAACAAACAACCTTACTATCACGGATGTCACAGGCAGGATCATTTATTCCGCAGACTTCACTGAAACCCTTCCTGGGCAGGTGCATACCATCAACAGTTCGGATTTTGCTGAAGGCATGTATTTGCTGAATGTAATTTCAGAAGGGAACAGGAGTACAAAGAAAATTGTAGTTCGGCACTAAATCCTCGGCAATATCCGATCCGCTTCATTTCTTGCCATTGCCAACAGAATTAAGGGCGCGGATTTGCTCACAGCAGTTACGGCTGTGCTAACTGCCAATTATTCCGCTTATACTCCGTTTGCACTCGTCTTATTTTCTGATGAATGCGGGTAAATTTCACACCACCCGATGGATCGCTTTTGTAACGCGTGTCGGTAAAACTCCCTTGCTCTCATCTTATTTCTTTATGTAATTCTGGTAATTGGCTAATTGCGCTCCTGGTCTTTCTGCTTACCATTATCGCGCACCGGGCATCCCCTTCATAAGTTTTTCCGTTTTATAGGTATTCCTTATTGCTTATCGGAAAAAACGTTATTCCCGCTAAAGCCCTATTACATCCACCCATAACAAAGAATGATTGTCGAATAACGATTAACGAATAACCATTTTTGCTTAACGATTAACTATTTCCTCCTTCCCTCCTCCGCCCAGCCAGTGCAGGATGGCCCAAATCCCCATTTATCCCCCCTTCCCCCTAAAGTTTACAACTTGCCCAACACCTTTCAGCGTTTCTCTCCTTAACCTCGTCCTTCTTCCTCTTTTTTCAAACTAGCCACTTTTTTTTAAATATTCAGGTTTTCACCATCCTATTTCTCATCATTTCTCCTTCTTTTATCACCCTTAATTTACCGTTCCCTCGCTCAATACTACCTTTCACACGCAATTTGGTACCGTTCACTCATTCACTATTATACTTAAGTCACTTATTATCATCTTTGACATCATTAACCATGTTGCTATCCTCAAAAGTTCCTTTCTGCCTTGATCACAAGGTCTGGCCTTTTTCCAATCATTATTTATCACTTCACGTACTGGCTGATTGTAAACGACTTCCAATTCTTGAACAACATCATCACCAACTAATAAAAACAAGCGTAGCTTGTACTAATCAGTCATCCATCCCTTGATAAATATACATTGTAATGAAAATCGAGCGAACACGCAACAAATCACCAGCTTAAAATTGGTTTCGAGTTTTAAAATTCATCTAACAAAGAACTCGCTATTACAAAATAAGTTATCAATTTACTAAATCAACTTAAAATACTAAAAATGAAACTCATTTGCAAATCGTTAATCTTCCTTTTTACATGTTTTTATTCTACATGCAGTTTTTCTCAGGATGTAATCACTAAGAAGGATGGTACAGATATTAAGTCAAAAATCCTTGAAGTCACTACATCAGAAGTTAAATATAAAAAGTTTGACAACCAAACTGGTCCTACTTTTACAATCGTTAAATCAGATTTAATGAT
>CAIXAQ010000591.1 GCA_903917425.1 uncultured Bacteroidales bacterium | reverse complement strand
TAAATACTACCTTTGCAATTATATTTGCAAAATTGGTGAAACGGGAATTTTTAATAAACATTAGTTTTTTAATCCCATGAGCTCATTCGAAATACAAGGTGGCCTTCAGCTTAAAGGCAGTATAACTCCGCAAGGTGCTAAAAATGAGGCGCTACAGATACTCTGCGCCGTTTTACTGACATCCGGGGAAGTTGCCATTCACAACATTCCTGATATCCTGGATGTGAACAAACTGATCGAGCTTCTCGCAGCCATGGGTGTAAAAGTTTTAAAAACCGGTACCGGAAGTTATACTTTTAAGGCCGAAACCATTAACCTGGATTATATGGAAACCGAAGAATTCAGGCGTAGCGCATCCAGTCTGCGTGGTTCGGTTATGATCCTGGGTCCGATGCTGGCGCGTTTTGGAAAAGGAAGTATCCCTAAACCGGGAGGAGATAAAATCGGCCGCCGCCGCCTGGATACCCATTTCATCGGGTTGCAAAAACTCGGCGCTGCTTTCGATTTTGATTCCGCCAAAGGATTTACCCGTGTAACTGCCGAAAAGCTCAGAGGGGCATATATGCTGCTGGATGAAGCATCGGTTACAGGCACTGCCAATATACTGATGGCCGCTGTTTTGGCCGAAGGTAAAACTACCATTTTTAATGCTGCCTGCGAACCTTACCTGGTGCAACTCTGTGAAATGCTGGTTCGTATGGGTGCCAAAATCGAAGGTATAGGTTCAAACCTCCTCAAGATAGAAGGTGTTACTGAGTTGAGTGGCACTTCCCACACGCTTCTTCCTGATATGATAGAAGTAGGAAGTTTTATAGGCCTGGCTGCCATGACCCGCAGCGACATAACCATTTGCAACGTAAATTACCAGGCGCTCGGAATTATTCCGGATGTGTTCAGGAAATTGGGCATTATAATTGAACACCAGGGTGATAATATCCATATACCGGCACAGGATCATTATGAAGTAGAATCCTTTATGGATGGCGGTATTATGACAATTTCGGATGCGCCCTGGCCCGGGTTTACACCCGACCTTATCAGCGTCTTGCTGGTTACCGCCATACAGGCAAAAGGAAGTGTGCTGATCCATCAGAAAATGTTTGAAAGCCGCTTGTTTTTCGTTGACAAACTGATTGATATGGGGGCGCAGATCATCCTCTGCGATCCTCACCGTGCTACCGTAATCGGGCTGAACCGCGAACACAGGTTGCGCGGCATCCGCATGTCGTCGCCCGATATCAGGGCCGGAGTTTCACTGTTAATAGCGGCTCTTTCGGCCAAAGGAACAAGCATTATCGACAACATTGACCAGATTGACCGTGGTTATCAGAATATTGATGGACGATTGAATGCATTGGGGGCGCAGATACGAAGGATTTGATTGAGACATAGAAAGGGCTGATTGGGCGACAGGGTGAAGGGGAGACAAGGCGAGGGGCGACGGGGTGACAAGGTAACCTGGAAACTGTATTATAAACAGATATGAAATATTTTTAGTTAAAAAGCTGCAAAATAGCACTTTGCTTCGTTTATTCAGCTATTTGAAAATTAAGAATTACCGGCAGAGGAATAAGCTTACACTTCCGTTGAAACCTGCCAAAATGACCTCACTTTCTGATTGGCAGATTTTTTGATACCCAAAATCTTTAATACATATTAAAAAATCATCACGTAAGCTAATGATGAAGCATATAGCATTGATTATCATTGATAACCGGAAAATAGAAAAATGTTTAATCGCATGAAAAGCAAAAAGAATACTGAGAAAACTGAAAATAATACCGGTAGCGAAGCTACAACTGACAATATTGCAGAACAAATTGTTACGCCTGCGACAGAACAGAAATCTGCTGATTTTCCTTCAAAAGTTTATACGGAAGAAGAATATCAGAATAAAATCAACGAATTGAATGACAAATACCTCAGGCTGTATTCGGAATTCGACAATTTCCGGAAACGGACTTTGAAGGAAAAAATCGACCTGAGCCGCACTGCTTCGGAGGATGTTATCAGAGAGCTGCTGCCGGTACTTGATGATTTCGACAGGGCAATGGTTTCGATGAATGTAACCGACCAGGTCGAAGCCGTGAAGGAAGGGGTGCAACTGATTCATGCCAAAATGAAGGCCATATTTACATCCAAAGGTCTGCTCGAAATGAGAACTATTGGCGAAAGTTTCAACACAGATTACCACGAGGCTATTACCAGCATACCGGCACCCACCGAAGAAATGAAAAATAAAGTTGTCGACGAAATCCAGAAAGGATATACGCTTCACGACAAAGTGATCAGGTTTGCAAAGGTTATTACCGGCAGCTAAACTGAAACGATCCCCAAGAATTGAACGCTTCCTTACTCACCTAGCAAAAGAAAAACAGTGACAAAACGAGATTATTACGAAATATTAGGCGTTTCGCGCAATGCTGACGATGCTGAACTTAAAAAAGCATACCGCCAGATGGCGCTTAAATTTCATCCCGATAAAAACCCTAACAACAAAGAAGCGGAAGATAAATTCAAGGAAGCTGCTGAAGCATACGAAGTTCTGAGCGACGGGGAGAAGCGCAAGCGCTACGACCAGTTCGGGCATGATGGCGTGAGGAATGGCGGTGGCGGATTTAGCGGTGGCGGAATGAACATGGAAGATATCTTCAGCCATTTCGGTGATATTTTCGGCGGAGCTTTTGGCGGAGGGCAACAACGTGGCGGCCGAAGGGTTAACCGCGGCACCAACCTGAGAGTTAAAGTACGGTTGACACTGGAAGAGATAAATACCGGCGTTGAAAAAAAGATAAAGGTCAACAAATATATTCCCTGTTCGCATTGTAAGGGTGCAGGGGCCGAAGGTGGCTCAGCGTATTCGACCTGTTCAACCTGCCGTGGCACGGGACAGGTAACGCGTGTTACCAATACTTTTCTGGGCCAGATGCAAACCAGTTCCACCTGCCCTACCTGCAGTGGTGAGGGGCAAATCATCCAGCACAAGTGCATACACTGCGCCGGTAATGGCGTGATCAAGGGTGAAGATGTGATAAGTATTGATATTCCGGCAGGAGTATCCGATGGTATTCAGCTATCTGTAAACGGCAAAGGAAATGCGGCTGCAAGGGGCGGTGTTCCCGGCGATCTGATCATCCAGATTGAAGAAGCACCTCATGAAAACCTTCACCGCGAAGGCAATAACCTGCTTTATGATCTCTACATCAGTTTTCCTGATGCCGCTTTAGGGTGTTCGTTCGATATCCCAACACTTGAAGGGAAAGCACGTATTAAAATTGAAGCCGGAACCCAGGCAGGGCGCATGCTGAGGCTGAAAGGGAAAGGGCTTCCGTCGATTAACTCGTATGGAAAAGGCGATTTACTGGTAACGATCAATGTTTGGACACCACGGAATTTAAACCGCCAGGAAAAAGAAATACTCGAAAAACTGCAATCGGCTGATAACTTCAAACCTCAGCCCGGTGCACGCGACAAAGGGTTTTTCGACAGGATGAGGGAGTATTTTCAATAGCTGAAACTCTCTTGCTTACTGGTTTAAAGCTGATTTCATATCCATTCACGCTAATCAAGATTTGCTTTTTTAAGAGTACTTAAAGTGCCTTGAGTGCCTAAAGTGCCTAAAATTATCAGCAATTCTTAACACGAATTTTAATAAGTCAATAAAAGTGCTGAGTGATTCAAAAAAACTCAACTTATAGCAAATCATTGAGAAGGGCTCTTATTTCCACTAACATTTTATCAAGTTAAGGATGCACTCTAGGCATTCCAGGCACTTTAGGCATTCAAGGCACTTTAGGCATTCCAGGCACTTTATTCTTCAGGCACTGAAAGGTTACGTAATTTCAGTGTAATAGTTATCGCATTCTAAAGCTTTGGTTCTGCCACGAATTTAGTGGGATTGGTTTTAAAAAGCCAGAAGACCGAAGTCAAAAGACTGAAGAAAGTGCTATTTTGAAATTTGTTCCTGCTAATGAGAAGCGATTTGAATAAAAATAATTGACCAGAAAGATCCACTTTCATTGGATAAAAGAAGTTATCAAAAGAACTTCTGACTTCCGTCT
>CAIXAQ010000590.1 GCA_903917425.1 uncultured Bacteroidales bacterium | reverse complement strand
GTTCCGGCAAGCGATTTCGTCCTGATAGCAGCCATAATGCCCGTTTCGTGCATCATCTGAACCAGGCGAAACGTATTTCCGCCTCCTACTACAATACACTCGGCAGTGCTCACAGCCAATACCGGATCGGTAGTTGTATGTACCGATTCAATTTTGCAACCCCATAACGAAAAAACATCGCTAACACGGTTTGTGTAATCATCCCAGGTGCTGGTAACGCCAGCATAAGGCACAAACAGGCATGATTTGATATTATTTTTTGTAATAAACCGGCTCAGGATTTCGCGGGGCCAGCCTAAATAATCTTCACCCTGGTTGGTTGAATTGCTTAACAATAAAAGTTGCATGATGAGTAGGTTTTAAGAGCCAAAGATAGGAGATTTGAGTTGATATAATTGGGATTCAGTTGTTATTTATAGTCATTCAATGGTCATTCAATGGTCATTCGGTCGCCATTTATAGTTATTTGGTTGTGATTCATGTTCATTCAGTTGTCATTCATGTTCATTCAGTTGTCATACTGTTGTCATTCATGGTCATTCAGTGGTTATTCATGATTTGTTGAAGGTTTCTGAGAAAATATTTGAGATTGCAGATCCTTGGTGTAAATTTGCTGACCATTATTCCTGTTATGCAGAAAGGAGTTTACAATCGGGGGGCGATACTTATGCTGTGGTTAACCGCGGCAATCTGGGGTTTTGCTTTTGTGGCGCAACGGGCGGGGATGGAATTTATCGGGCCTTTTACCTTTAATGGAATCCGGTTTTTATTGGGGAGTGCATCCTTGCTACCGCTTATTTTCTGGATGAAATACCGGCAGAAAAATTCATCTGCAAAAAAGAAAAATATTCTGAAAGGCGGTCTTTTGGCGGGTTTGGTTCTTTTTATCGGAGCCTCTTTACAGCAGGCTGGCATGGTTTATACAACTGCCGGAAAAGCCGGATTTATCACCGGGTTTTATGTAATCCTGGTTCCACTTATCGGCATTTTTATTGGTCAGCGGATAACCCGTTTATTGTGGATGGGGGCGTGCATTGCTCTTGCAGGCCTGTATTTCCTTACTATAAATGGTCCGTTCGAACTGCAAAAAGGCGATCTGCTGATTTTACTCAGTGCTTTTTTCTGGGCAATGCATGTGCAACTTATTAACAAACTGGTAGATACACATTCTGCTCTTCCGCTTTCGGCATTTCAGTTTGCTATATGTGGCATTCTAAGCCTGGCGACAGCTTCTGTTTTTGAAACAATCACACCCGAAACCATCTACCAGGCTGCTTGGCCTTTGTTATATGGAGGTCTACTGTCAGTAGGTATTGCCTACACTTTGCAGGTGGTGGCTCAACAATACGTTCACCCTGCCTATGCATCCATTATTTTAAGTTTTGAGACCGTATTTGCGGTGCTTGGGGGTTGGCTCTTGCTTCATGAAGTGCTGACCATGCGGAATCTTGCCGGATGTTTGCTTATGCTTGCAGGTATTGTGATTGTGCAGGTTTGGGGAAGTAAAAGATAAAAAGCTTTGAAAAAAATCCCGGAACTATTTTCTTAATAGTACCGGGATTTATTGTGTACTGCCTGATCGAATGTACATTCAGACAAAGGAAATTATTTAT
>CAIXAQ010000589.1 GCA_903917425.1 uncultured Bacteroidales bacterium | reverse complement strand
CGGTACCAAGACGCTGAATATAAGCAATCAATGCAATTACCTGCTTCGAAGCTGCAACATCAATACCGTTTGTTTTAAGATCCAGTGCAATGGTCTCAGCCTGGGCTTTTAAATCGTCATTGGCTTTCAGATCGTAACCTTCGGGATATGGAACCCCAAGGTATTGCATGACCCTGATTTTGGCTGGTGTAGCTTCAACATCAATTTCACTTTCGGCAAGCCATGGGTATTTAGGCATGATGGATTGTGCGTTCACTTTCTGCGGATCCATAAAGTGCGTATAATGCCAGGTGTTTGATTTATACAGAGGACCTGACTTTACTCCTTCGCGGAACAAATCCGGACCAATACGTTTGGAACCCCACTGGAATGGATGATCATAAACATATTCGCCGGCTTTTGAATATTCGCCGTAGCGTTCTGTTTCCGACCTGAATGGCCTGACCATCTGTGAGTGACACACATAACAGCCTTCCCTGATATAAATATCCCTTCCCTGCAATTCTAAAGGAGTATAAGGTTTTACAGTTGCAATCGTCGGAATATTGGATTTGATGATGAAAGTGGGGATTATTTCGATAATTCCACCTATCAGGATAGCAATGATCGCTAAAATCATAAACTGAATCGGGCGACGTTCGATAAACCTATGGTAGCTTTCGCCGGATTTGCGGACACCTTCTTTTTCAAGAGCTGGAGCCTCGGCAGCTTCCAATGGAATAAATGATCCCGCTTTCACTGTCTTATAAATATTGTAAACCAATAAAAACATTCCGAGGAAATAAAGTGTGCCACCAAATAACCTCATCCAATACATTGGCATGATTTGAGTTACGATTTCAAGGTAGTTAGGATAAACGAGATCGCCGGCCGGGGTAAACTGTTTCCACATCGAAGCTTCTGTCCATCCTGCCCAATACAAAGGAATGGAATAGAATAACATAGCCAGGGTGCCGATCCAAAAATGCAGGTTTGCCAATTTATTGGAATACAACTTGGTACCAAACATGCGTGGGAACAACCAGTAAATCATACCAAATGTCATGAATCCATTCCAGCCCAAAGCACCTATATGCACGTGAGCTACGGTCCAGTTGGTAAAGTGGCTGATAGCATTGATATTTTTAAGCGAAAGCATAGGTCCTTCGAAGGTTGACATTCCATAAGCGGTAACGGCAACAACGAAAAATTTGAGTACCGGCTCTTCACGAACCCTGTCCCATGCTCCGCGCAGCGTGAGCAAGCCGTTAATCATACCTCCCCATGACGGGGCGATTAGCATGATTGAGAAAACGGTTCCTAATGACTGCGCCCAGTTTGGCAATGCCTGGTATAATAAATGGTGAGGTCCGGCCCAGATATAAAGGAATATGAGTGCCCAGAAGTGCAGGATACTCAGTTTATACGAATAAACCGGGCGGTTGGCAGCCTTAGGCATAAAATAATACATCAGCCCAAGGTAAGGCGTGGTGAGGAAAAAAGCAACAGCATTATGACCGTACCACCATTGCACGAGTGCATCCTGAACACCGGCGAAAACCGGGTAGCTTTTAAAAATTGACCAAGGTATTTCGAGGGAGTTCACAATGTGAAGCACTGCAACCGTTACGAAAGTTGCGATGAAAAACCAGATAGCCACATAGATATGTTTTACCCTGCGTTTCAGGATGGTCCACATCATATTCCAGCCAAAGATCACCCAAATCACTGCGATCAGGATATCGATAGGCCATTCGAGTTCGGCATACTCTTTACCGGTAGTGAATCCGGCAAGCAGCGAAACTGCCGCCAATACAATTATGGATTGCCAGCCCCAGAAATGGACTTTTGTCATCCAGTTGCTAGCCATGCCTGTTTTGAGCAAACGCTGCAACGAATAATAGTACCCGGTGAAGATACCATTGCCCACAAAGGCAAAAATCACCGCATTGGTGTGAACCGGACGGACACGTCCGAATGATGTGAAAGGCAGGCTGAAATTAGCTGCCGGAAGTACCATTTGCAGAGCAATCAGCACCCCAACAAGCATGCCTACCACGCCCCAGAATATGGTGGCATAGGCAAACATCTTCACAATTTTGTTGTCGTAGTAAAACTTCTGTAATTCCATAAGCTTTTGGTTTTAACTAAACATGGTTTGGATTTGTATTTGGTTGTTTGGATTTATCATCTTCGTTGTCGTATAATATCCTTATTGAAGGAGAAACATCATCGTCGTACTGACCCGACCTGACAGCCCAAAGAAATGCAAGCAGAAAGCCGGCGGCTACTACTATACTAAAACCGATCAGTACTACTATAACACTCATTTAAGTATTGAAATATTGAATTAGCCAAAGATATTGAATACACTTAT
>CAIXAQ010000588.1 GCA_903917425.1 uncultured Bacteroidales bacterium | reverse complement strand
TAGTTTTCATTTGATTTATTTTAATTGATTGTTTTCAATGTACATAATGTATTGATCTGGCTTACAACCATAAGTTGCAACTCTAATTCAGTAACCAAACTCAGTTGTTTTCAAATGACAACTTCAATCAGATTACCGGGTTTGAATCCCAATAAATCTGACTTTACAAAGTTAGACCTGCATATCCCTACAGGTGTTATACAACTATTTAAAAGGTTTACATTATTCACACATTTATCATTACCCTTTTTTCGCCCGGCATAAGCAGATGCTAACACGCCCCGCCACGAATTTGTTGAGTGCGGGTTGCAGAAAATGAAATTGATATGAAGTGGCTTTTCAGAAAGAGAATGCTGACGGCATTACAATAGTCAGAATCATATATAAAAAGAAAAATTATGAAGTATTTGACTGTTGTTCTCCTTACAATAGCCCGATAGCTACAGAGAAATAACCGATTGCTGCTTCGTTGGAGAAAGAGTGTGTAAATTCTGGTCTGTTTCCGGCTTACCCTTTTTGTGGTTATTGATTGCCGAAGTAGATTTTTGGTTTTCTTCACAACTCCTGGTACAAGGAGTTTAAGTGTTTTTAAACAATGTTATTATTCGTCTTTGCCTTTGTTATTGCTAAAGGAATGAGAATCAGGTTACATTATTCGTGATCATGACTTGTTTCAGCTGCAATGCGATGGCGGAATATGAGCATGAGTGTAGCATCGTAGGGTAACGCAAAAATCTCCCGGAAATAAAAATACGACCACTTAATAATTCCATTTGCACGCAGCCCACTCTCAGTGCAGGCTGGTTTCGTCTTAATGGCAAGCAAATAAAATAGCAGGCGACATCGTGGAATATGATAGATATCGGAACTTACATACACTTGATTGTTGTTATTAAACTGTTTCAAAATAGCTGCGCAATTAATAACAGATTCAAGAGTGTCCTTTGCCTTTTCTTCAAGAATGATTTTGTCTTCAGCAACTCCCAGATTCATTAGTAGCTTTTTCATTGTTGCGGCTTCTGAGAATTTTGTTTTTCCGATACCGCCTGTGGGGATATAAACAGAACCCGGTTTATCTTTTCCGATACTAAATACAGCATTTACTCTCCTTATCATTGCACCGGATGGTTCCCCGGTTTCTCTGACAGCAGCCCCAAAAATTATAAAATAGTCCTCTGATGATTTATTTTTCAAATCTATAAGATTTTTTGATCTCCTATAACGTGATATAAAAAAGCGTATTTGTTCTTCTTCTGAACGTAGTTTAAGAGTTCCGTGGCTTCTTCCTTGCTAAAAGTAAATTTGATTTGATGATTTGGCTGTACGATTCCGACACACACGCCGAAGTGCTTGTTTGGTGGCTTTGGAGGGCGGATAACGCCTGTCAGGCTCTTGTTAAGGTAGGTCAGATTGGCATTAGCAATTTCATCTTTTCCTTTTCTGGCCGTTTCAACCTGCAGGGGCGATACCCAAAAAACCTCATATTCTGTTCCGGAAGGAACTTTATAAACTGCATCCCATTCAAACAAAGATCCGTCATCAGCAGTAATTTTTCTTGTTGAAACTGTACTCCTGAGTGCAACATAATCGAAAGAACAAGTGATGTCCTTGAGTGGTTTTTCATCCTGAAAAAATTTGATTCTAACCTTAATCTTTTCGTAGCCATCTGCATTCCCTGAGAAGCCCAGGTTTTCAAGACCAAAAACTAAATTGATACCGGACTTATAGGAGAAGGACTGCCTGATATATTGGGGAAGGAAACCATCAATGCAAATGGATGTTCCGTTCACGCTGATGTAATACTCAAAACTGTTGGCTAAACGTACGGAGGCAGGAAGTGATGTGCTTTTCAATGTCACTTCCGAGAATCCCACTTTTTTTTCAGTTTTTAACGTAGTAATATTAGGGACTATCCATCCCGTATATTGTTTTTCCTGAATCGGGGATTGTGCCATTGCGGAAGGGAATAAATGAAATGAGTTTTCCTGTTCATTCGTCTCATTCAGTGATAATTTTACATATCCGGGATCTCCATTATCGAGTACGAACTTGCCATCCTTGCTATACTTGATAACAGCGAGAATTTTATCTGGTCCAAGTTCTTTTTTAGTTCGTGTAAAGCGCATCTCAATCGGAGTGAGATCAACACCCGTGGCGAATTCGCTGGTTGGTTTCGGGACTTTGGCGAAAGCATAGAACTCAGCGTTCAATTTGGGGAGATCGGCATGCACAATAAAATATCCATCATCCTGTACTATAAGTTTTTCAAGACTACAATACTTGGGTTTTTGCACTGAGAAAGAAAGTACCTGTGGTGCTTCATTATAATCGAGTTTAAAGTGAATGACTGCGGTGGTATCCTGCAGAAAAGAAGTAGAATTAATAACCGGAACAGGAGGTTTTGGGAGAATGAAATTTGTAATTAATATTATCAGCACAATTAATGAGCCGGTACAGATACCAATTCCTAACGGATAATTAGGCGTATTCTTCTTCTTGCTGCTAATCCAGTAAAGTAAGGTCGATGCCGAACCCGTTGTCAGAAAAGTCCACCATTTGTCCGCAATACTTGTTGCCCATCCGGGTAAGGTGCTGAAAGTTTCCTTCCCAACAAGTTGCGACGAAACCCACAATAAGAGCAGAAGAATTGTACTCGATGCAAACAATACAAATATGGTATCAATTGCACTCCATTTTGGTTTGATTGTTGTCATGATTGTTGGTTTTAAAATTAACAAAATATACGAGGAAGCGTATTTTTATGTAAACCAAAGTATTGAATTCGCTATAGTAATGCGAATCTCATTCAACTAACTTCTCCGGAGTATTAACTCCATTAAGGCGCTTTCGAATTCAAAAGATTTCGGATAGTGGGTATAATCAGGTTTGAGTTGAATAAAATGAAGTTGAGTTGGAAGATTCCGAATATAACTGCCGAAATGCCTCAACAACCTTTTTTTGTAATTTGTACAAGTGCTGATATTCCCCCCGAACACAAGTTTTACAATATCATTATAGTTAAACTGGATGAATGATTAACAATTGGGATATGCTAAATGTTTGATAGGGCTGAAAAAAATAAACCTATATAGTTCAAAAAAAATCCCGAAATCAGACTATCTATATCTATTTATCTATATATTTGTAATACCAATAACTAAAGAAGCACTTTTTTCTCTCCAACCCGTCTTCTATTCCAGTTTGTCTGCTATTTATTTACTGCCGGATTTGCGTTAATATACTCCATTACAGACTATTAGGTCACCTCGTACATCTATTTCTGCCATAAACACAAGAGTAAAGATTAATAGCTTTTGTGCATCCACCAACTTTCCCGATTCATTTAACTTTTGAAATTTCATTCCAATTTCCTGTTTTACATGTAACAGATTGGCTAAAAAAAAATCGTAAATAAACGGAGTCAGCCGAAAATCCGGTTAAAGAGTAGGCAAAATAATCTAAATACGTAAAAAAATGAAAGGAAAATTTCCAAAATCAGTGTTTTTAATTCCGTTATTTCTCCTTTGTTTTATTAAAATTGGTGTATCAGCCGACAGAGAAATAGGCGGTTATGTCGACAAAGCCGAAGACCGCTTTGTGCGAAACGTCTGGAACTTTATCAAGAACTTTCAGGGTTGGCAAAACATCGGGGGCAATCGGTATCAGGCTGTGCAGTACTATTGGTCGGAGCCACGGTTCTTTAATACCGAATCTATGAACTTTGTTGATAAAATGGATCTTGTCTATGTGGCTTCTCACGGTTCGGCTTACTATACCCAAAGCACCCAAACCCCGAATACGGGGGCTATGCTTAACTCTTGCCCCGGCTATGGATACCTGCCCACCAACGGCGATATCGAGTTTCTCATTATAGAATCGTGTTCGACTGTTACAAGTGCACCCGAAGCTGGTGGTGGCGACTGGTGGTCGCCCTGGGCAAATTCGATTTTCAAGGGATTGCATCAATTGGTAGGTTTCCGGACTTTGAGCTATTCGGATAATGGAATTCCAAATAATTTTGCCAATAAACTGAAAGGAAATGGTGGCGTATGGCAATCGTGGTTTAATGCAGTTAACGAAGAGCGTTCGATATGGCACGAGAGTTCGTGGCCAGGCTATGCAAGCGCCATCCTTTATACTACTACCGAAAACGACCGACTGGGCAATTACGCGGCAGATCCTGCGCCGGGGGCTAACAATATGGAAACATGGTGGCAATATTAATTTCTCAATAAATCAAAATCTAAAAACCTTAGTAATATGAAAACAACAAATAAAATGCTGAGAATAATAATCCTCTTGCTACCGGTTATCTTCATCTTCTCGTGCCAGTCCAAGAATAAAGTCAAGCCTGGTACTACAAACCAAACCGATACAGCAAAAGTTTTCACCTATACTTTCGACATTCAAAAAGAGATATCTGCCGAGAGTGCCGGCCGGATAGCCGCTGAAATAATGGATGCCGGCAACCTTAAACTCATGGTAAATGATCAGAAAATCGCCTATTATTCTTCACCCGACGATGCTTCTGTTTATTTTGAGCAGGATTTGAATACAGGAAATCTAAGCTTCTCGAAAAGTATGAGAAAGTACTATGGCAAAGCTGTGCCTAAGCTTCCAACGGCTGACGAAGCTGATAAACTGGCCCGTGAATATTTAAAAAAGTTTAACCTGCTACCGGCAAAGGAAGAGGAATTGAAGTTGGTGCACAAGGGAGGGCTGAGAGCCTCCTCAGTCATTGACGGGAAAAAAGGAGGACCAGTCGTTGATAAAATGGTAACACTTACCTACGGAAGATTTATTGATGGTGTACCCGTAATTGGACCAGGGTCCAAAATGCTTGTCAATATCGGAAATGAAGGCGAAATAACCGGGGCGATAAAACGATGGAGAGAGATAAACATGTCGTCAAAAACACAGGCAAAACCGGAAGAAGTGTTTACGCAGAAGGAGGCGGAAACGGAATTGCAAAAACTGATGGCAACCGAATTCGGACGGGAGGCAACCTACGAGGTGAAAAGCAGCAGCAAAGCCTACTATGATGGAAACGGGAAAACGCTTCAGCCTGTATTTGTTTTCGAAACCAAGGTATCTCTTGGCAAAGAAAATGTTGCTCCTTTCGATTATCTCGCCATAGTAAACGTGCTGAAAAATCCTGCTGAATCTGTCAGGCCAATTATCGACGAAAGGGCGATAAGAAATGTGAAGGCGGCTAAAGATATAAAGCCTACACGCCCACTCGACAAAGAGGATTAAAATTTAATAACAGGATCTTATTACTGAAATTTACCCCGGAAAGGATTCAACTCTTTTTCGGGGTTTTTAT
The DNA here is from genome assembly GCA_903917425.1 of uncultured Bacteroidales bacterium. Lineage (GTDB taxonomy): Bacteria > Bacteroidota > Bacteroidia > Bacteroidales > UBA4417 > UBA4417. The sequence continues at coordinate 105 of CAIXAQ010000588.1, read as the reverse complement.
TCAATATCCGGTCAATTGGAGTTATTTCAGAATTAAACCACCGCAATATAAATTCAATCGAATTGCCTAAATTAGAATCATTTCAAATAGACATTCTTTTTTATC